>NZ_JBHWVI010000116.1:0-27448 GCF_042737005.1 Streptomyces sp. NPDC060027 | reverse complement strand
ACAGGCGGGCCGTCACCCGGCCCGCCCGGCTGGGCCTGTCCACCCAGCCGGGCGGGCCGGAGGTCGCACATGCGTGACGGGGCGTGAACGCGTGGGCCGGGCACGGCGGATGACGCGTGGCCGGACAGGGCGATGACCGCGGCCGGGCGGGGAGGGGTCAGCGGCAGTCGCCGAGTGGCTCCCGGTCTGGCTCGGGGTCGCATTCCCGGGGCTGTCCGGGGTGCCGCTCGCGCGGTTTCGGTGCCGCCCGGGCGCCGGGCCGCTCCACCATCAGGCGGGAGCCGGCCTGGCGCTCGCCGAAGACGTCGTCGGGGTTGGAGAGCACACAGTTCTCCAGGGAGAGGCAGCCGCAGCCGATGCAGTCGGTGAGGTGGTCGCGCAGCCGTCCGAGCTGCTTGATGCGTTCGTCGAGTTCGGAGCGCCAGGCCTCCGAGAGCCGGGCCCAGTCCTCCCGCGTCGGGGTGCGCTCCTCGGGGAGTTCGGCGAGGGCCTCGCGGATCGTGGCGAGCGGGATGCCGACGCGCTGGGCGGCCCGGACGAAGGCGACGCGGCGCAGCGCGTCACGGTGGTAGCGGCGTTGGTTGCCCGTGGTGCGGCGGCTGCTGATCAGGCCCTTGGACTCGTAGAAGTGCAGGGCGGAGACGGCGGCGCCGCTGCGGGCCGACAACTGTCCGACGGTCAGCTCGTGGATCGTCTCAGGGATCTGGGGCACGCCTCCAACCTACCCACCGCGTCACACGTCCGGTCCGTTGACATGCGCCCCTCGTCCGACCATGCTAAGCAGTCGCTTAGACATCGAGATGCGGGAGGCCAGGGACATGGCAGAGCCGAGGACGTTCGCGACGGTCGACGAACTGCGGGGCGCCGTGGGCGAGCAGCTGGGGTACACGGACTGGGTCGAGATCGAGCAGAAGCGCATCGACCTCTTCGCGGAGGCCACCGGCGACCACCAGTGGATCCACGTCGACCCCGAGAAGGCCGCGGCGGGTCCGTTCGGCACCACGATCGCGCACGGCTATCTCACCCTGTCGCTGCTGCCCCTCTTCGGCCCGCAGCTGATCAGCGTCGAAGGCGTGAGGATGGGCGTCAACTACGGGTCGAACAAGGTCCGCTTCCCCTCGCCCGTACCGGTCGGCTCACGGCTGCGCGCCACCGCGACGATCACCGCGGTGGACGACGTGCCCGGTGGTGTCCAGGTGTCCGTGGCCTTCAGCGTGGAGCGCGAGGGCGGCGACAAGCCGGTCTGCGTCGCGGAGTCGGTCTCGCGCTACTACCTGTGAGACCGGCCCCACGCCGACGTCTCCGGAACCGGGATGCCTCGTCGCGTCCGGGATCGGGGACGTCCGCGTCCGGGGCGGGGACCTACCCCTTGTAGCCCACCATCCGCCGGACCAGGTCTGCGTAGAGGGCGCCGACCTCGTCCGGGGTCCGGGGACCGCCGACGTTGAACCAGCGGGCCACGTCGATGCACAGGGACAGCACGGCGAGGGTGGTGCCGGGGACGTCCGGGACGTCGAAGTCGCCCGCCTCGACACCGTCCTGGATGATGCTGCGCACCTCCGCGTCGACCTGTCGGCGCAGCGCGATGATCTCGGCGCGCGCGTCGGGCCCGAGGGCGTCGAGTTCGTACTGGACGACACGCGCGGTGGTGTGCTGGCCCGCGTGCCACCGCACGAAGGACCGTACGGCGTCGGTGAGCCGTTCGGCGGCCGTGCCCTCGCCCTCGGCCGCGGTGCGCACGATGTCCAGCGCCTTGTCGTGCCCGATCCTGCTGATCCGGTGGAGCAGCTCTTCCTTGGTCTTGTAGTGGATGTACAGCGCGGCCGGGCTCATGCCCGCGCGGCCGGCGATGTCCCGGGTCGTCGTCGCGTGGTACCCGCGCTCGGCGAAGGCCTCCACGGCGGCGACGAGCAGCCGCCGTGCCGCGTCCGGGGTGACCTCGGCCCACGGCTGCATCTCGCCGCCGGGCGTCTCCTGCGCCGCACTCATCGCTGTTCGCCCCTTCTCCACTGACAGGGTGAACACCATACCCCTGAACCTGAGCGGGCGCTTAGAGCCCCTGGCCCGGCCGCGGCCGCCCGGGGCTCAGAGCTTCTCGAACGGGTCGTACATCCGGCCGCCGGGACGGCTGCCGTCCTGACGGTCGCGGATCACCTTGGCCAGCGTGAAGGACGACGTCACCAGGTACAGGACGGCGATGGCCAGGAAGCCCCGCACCCAGGCGTCGGCCTGGAGTTTGAAGATGCCGAGGGCGGTGGCGGCCATCGCGACGGAGAAGGACGCCACGGCCTGACCGTAGAAGGCGGCCGTGTTCTGCTGTTTGACCGGTGTCTCACTCATGGGACAAGGATCGGCGGACGTGGCCGCCGCCACATCCGCCGTCGTACTCAGGGACGTACTCAGAGTCAGAACGCGGAGACACCCGTCAGGGCGCGCCCGATGACCAGCTTCTGGATCTGGCTGGTGCCTTCGTAGAGGGTCATCACGCGGGCGTCGCGCAGCAGTTTGCCGGCCGGGTACTCGTCGATGTAGCCGTAGCCGCCGAAGACCTGGAGGGCATTGTTCGCGGCGCGTACGGCGGCCTCGGACGCGAAGAGCTTGGCCTTGGAGGACTCGGTGGCGAACGGCAGCCCGCGGTCCACGAGATCGGCGACCCGCCAGGTGAGCAGCCGCGCCGCGTCCACGTCGACGGCGATGTCGCTGATCAGCTCCTGGATGAGCTGGTGGTGCGCGATCGTCCTGCCGAACTGCTCCCGCTCGGTCGCGTACCGCACCGCCGCGTCCAGCGCGGCCTGGGCTATCCCGACGCAGCCCGCGGCCACCGACATCCGGCCCTTGGCCAGCGCCGACATGGCCACCGCGAAGCCCTTGCCCTCGGGCGCCAGCATGGCGCTCGCGGGCACGCGCACGTCCTCGAAGGCCAGTTCGGCGGTCGCCTGGCCGCGCAGCCCGAGCTTGCCGTGGATGGCGCGGCGGGTCAGACCGGGGGTGTCGGTGGGCACCAGGAAGGCGGAGACGCCCTTGTGGCCCGGAGCGTCGGTGGAGCGGGCGAAGAGCAGCACGACATCGGCCCAGGTGCCGTTCGTGATGAACATCTTGGTGCCGTTGATGACGTAGTCGTCGCCGTCGCGCACGGCCCTCGTCGACAACTGGCCCGCGTCGGAGCCGGTGCCCGGCTCGGTGAGCCCGAAGCAGCCGACGTACTCGCCGGCGGTCAGCCCCGGAAGCCAGCGGCGCTTCTGCTCCTCGCTCCCCCAGTACGCGATGGTCTTGGCGACGAGTCCGAGGGAGACGGAGACGATCCCGCGCACGGAGGAGTCGCCGCGCCCCAGCTCCTCGGTGACCAGGCAGTAGGCGAGGTGGTCGCCGCCGCTGCCGCCGTACTCCTCGTCGACGGTGAGGCCGAGGAAGCCGACGTCGGCGAGCTTCTTCACGATGGACCGGTCGACCTCCTCCGCGCGGTCCCACTCGACGACGTGCGGGGCGATCTCGCGCTGCACGAAGTCCTGGGCGAGCTGCCGGACGGCGGTCTGCTCATCATCGAGCCCAAGGTTCATGCCGAGTCACCCCACAGATAGCGGACATTGAAAGTCGTACATTTAAATTAGCACTGCTAGTTTACTGATGCAGCCCTACTATGTGCGCCATGGCCCGACCGCGCAAGCCCCTCCTCAGCACCGACCGCATCGTCGAGACGGCACGGGCCCTGGTGGACGCCGAGGGCCTCGCGGCCGTCTCGACGCGCCGGCTCGCTGCGGAACTCGGGGTGAGCGGGCCCTCCCTCTACAACCACTTCCGCACCAAGGACCAGATCCTGGAGGCGGTCGCGGACTCGGTGAGCGCGCTGGTCGACCTGTCGATGTTCGAGGACGGCCGCGACTGGCGGACCGCGCTGCACGACTGGGCCGTCTCCTACCGCGCCGCCCTGCGCGACCACCCGAACATCGTCCCGGTCCTCGCCCGCGGGCCGGGCCGCCGGCCGGCCGGACTGCGGCTCGCCGACGCCGTGTTCGGGGCCATGGTCGACGCGGGCTGGCCGCCTGCCCAGGCCACCTCGATCGGGGCGCTGATGCGGTACTTCATCATGGGCTCCGCGCTGGGGTCGTTCGCCGGGGGCTTCGTGGACGACGAGAGCGCGTACGACCCCGCCGACTATCCGCATCTGGGGCAGGCGCACCTTCTCGCCGAGCAGCAGGAGAAGATCGACGAGCGGGCCTTCGAGACGGGGCTCAGGGCGCTGCTGGACGGCCTCGCGGTGCAGTACACGGGGCTGGTCCGGGAAGCCTGAGCGGGCCCGGGCGCCTGAGCGGACGCTCGCGATCCTTCGGTGAACGCCGAAGTGTCCATGGCGCATGCTGGACGGCATGACAAGGCCGAAGGATCCGGTCGGGCCGGGGCTCGCCGCGCTGGCCGGGCTGATGGCGGACGAGACCCGGGCCGGCTTTCTGCTCGCGCTGCTCGACGGGCGGGCGTGGACCGCCGGCGAGCTCGCGCGGCAGGCCGGCGTCGCGCCGTCGACCGCCAGCGAACACCTGGGCAAGCTCGTATCGGGCGGCCTGCTCACCGAGGAGCGCCAGGGACGGCACCGCTACGTCCGGCTCGCCGACGACCGCGTCGCCCAGCTCGTCGAGGACCTCGCCGCCCATGTGGCGCCCAGCGCCGCCGCACGTCCCCGGACGCTGCGGGAGGCCGGCGCGGGCTCGGCGCTGGCGCGCGGCCGGACCTGCTACGACCATCTCGCCGGACGGCTCGGCATCACCCTCACCGACGCGCTGACCGGGCGCGGACTGCTCCGCCAGGACACCGGGTTCGCCCTCACCGACGCCGGACTGCGGTGGTTCGACGCCGTGGGCATCACCCTGGACCGCGCCGGACGCCGTCCACTCACCCGTGCCTGTCTCGACTGGACCGAACGGCGTCCGCACCTCGCGGGCACCGCCGGAGCGGCGCTGTGCCGGCACGCGCTGGACGTCCGGTGGTGCGTGCGCATCGGCTCGGACCGGGCGGTCAGGGCGACCCCGGAGGGCGAGCGCGCCTTCGCGGAACTCCTCGGGATCGAGGCGACGGCGCTGAGCTGAGCCGCGTCCCTTCCCGGCGTCTCGCCGCCTCGACCCCCGCGTACCCCCGCGCCGACCTGTGCGTCCGAAATACGCGAGACCGATCTCTGCGCCCCGCCTAGTCTCAGGAGCATGATGAACACCTCCCGCACCGCGTCGCCCCACCGTCGTGCGCACCTGCTCGCCGCCGGTGCGGCGGCCGTCACGGTCGGGCTGTGGGCCTCCGCCTTCGTCTCGATCCGCAGCGCGGGCGCCGCGTACTCGCCCGGCGCGCTGGCGCTGGGACGGCTGCTCGCGGGAGCACTCGTGCTCGGTGCCGTCTGTGTGGTGCGCGGCGAAGGCCTGCCGCCGCGGGGCGCCTGGCGCGGGATCGCGATATCCGGGGTGCTGTGGTTCGGCTTCTACATGGTGGCCCTGAACTGGGGCGAGCAGCAGGTGGACGCCGGTACGGCGGCGCTGGTGGTGAACATCGGCCCGATCCTGATCGCCCTGCTCGGTTCCCGGCTGCTGGGGGACGCGATGCCGCCGCGGCTGCTGGCGGGCATGGCGGTGTCGTTCGCGGGCGCGGTCGCGGTGGGGCTGTCGATGTCCGGGGGCGGTGGTTCCTCGGTCCTCGGTGTCGTGCTGTGCCTGCTCGCCGCCGTCGCGTACGCCGGCGGGGTCGTCGCGCAGAAGCCGGCGCTCGGGCGCGCGAGTGTCCTCCAGGTGACGACCTTCGGCTGTCTGGTCGGGGCCGTGGTGTGTCTGCCGTTCGCGGGTCAGCTCGTCCACGACGCGGCCGACGCCCCCGTCTCGGCCACCCTCAACATGGTGTATCTGGGCGTCTTCCCGACCGCGCTGGCGTTCACGACCTGGGCGTACGCCCTCGCCCGGACGAGCGCGAGCCGCATGGGCGCGACGACGTACGCGGTGCCCGCCCTGGTGGTGCTGATGTCCTGGCTGTTCCTCGACGAGGTCCCGGGGCTGCTGACACTGGCGGGCGGGGTGCTGTGCCTGGCGGGTGTGGCGGTCTCGCGCTCCCGGCCGCGCTCGGGAGCGACCGAGGCGGCCGTACCGGACGCAGTCACGGCACAGGGTCCGGCGTCGGGTCCGGCTCCGGCCGGGGCTCCGGCTCCGGCTCCGGCTCCGGCCCAGGGACCCGCGGCGGCCCCGGACCACGGGTCGGACGCCGAACAGGCCTGATGTACGGCAGGCCTGCCGTCCTGCCGGTGTGCCGTCCTGGCGTCCTGCCGGTGTGCCGTCCCGTCCGTCCGTCCCCGGGCCGGAATCCCAGGTGACGGAATTCCGGCCCGGGGCTCGACCCCGATCCGGCGGTGCGAACGCGGCTCCGGTGTGTCCTAGAACACCACCAGTGCCCGGCCCCCCTTGCCCGCGATCATGTTGTCGAAGGCCGCGGGGATGCCGTCCAGGGCGATGCGGTCGGTGACCAGGCCGCCGAGGTCGAGCCGGCCCGCGCGTACGTGCTCGGCGAGCACCGGGAGATCGCGTGCCGGGTCGGAGTTGCCGTACACGCAGCCCGCGAGGGTCCTGCCCCAGTGGAAGATCTCGAGGGCGTTGAAGGTGACCTGCTGGTCCTTGCCGCCGATGCCGACGACCGTGGTGCGGCCGCCGCGGCGGGTCGACTCCCAGGCCGTACGGATCGTGACGGCGCGGCCCACGCATTCGACGGCGACGTCGACGCCCTGCCGGCCGGTGAGGGCGCGGATCTCGCGGGCGGTGGTGTCGGAGGCGACGACGTAGTCGGTGGCCCCGGCCTCGCGGGCGAGTGCCTCCTTCTCGGGCGAGACATCGACCGCGACGATCTTCGAGGCGCCCGCGATCCGGGCGGCCTGGAGGGCGGCGAGCCCGACCCCGCCGGCCCCGAACACGGCGACGGTCTCCCCGGGCCGGACCTTCGCGGAGTTGTGGACCGCGCCGTATCCGGTGAGGACCGCGCAGCCGAGCAGGGCGGCGTCGGTGAGCGGGATGCCGTCCGGGACGGGCAGGAGGCAGGACACCGGGACGACCGTCTCCTCCGCGAACGCGGCGACGTTCAGACCGGGGTACAGGTCGCTCCCGTCGGAGGCGCGGCAGGCGTACACGGTCCCGGAGCCGGTCAGCGCGTCGGCGCACAGCCACACCTCGCCCAGCGAGCAGGCGTGACAACTGCCGCAGGAAGGAGCCCAGTTGAGGACGACCCCGGAACCGGGCGCGACCTGGGTGACGCCCTCGCCGACCGCGACGACGGTCCCGGCGCCCTCGTGGCCGAGGACGGCGGGCACCGGCACCCGCATGGTGCCGTTGGACAGGGACAGGTCGGAGTGGCAGACCCCGGCGGCGGCGAGCCTGACCCGGACCTGGCCCGGCCCCGGGTCGGGGAGGTCGATCTCGGTGATCTCCAGCGGGGCACCCACGGCGGGAAGGACAGCGGCGCGAACCACGTGAACGCTCCTAGAACTGGAGGGACTTGGTCTGGAGGTACTCGGACAGGCCGTGGGTGCCGAGTTCGCGCCCCACGCCCGACTGCTTGTACCCCCCGAAGGGGGCCAGGGGATTGAAGCGTCCCCCGTTGATGTCGACCTGGCCGGTGTCGAGCCGCCGCGCGAAGGCAACCGCCTCGGACTCCTCGCCCGCCCACACCGCGCCGGCGAGCCCGTACACGGTGCCGTTGGCGATCCGCAGGGCGTCCTCCTCGTCCTCGTAGCGCAGGATCGTGAGGACCGGGCCGAAGATCTCCTCCTGGGCGATCGTCATCTGCGGGGTCACATCGGCGAAGACGGTGGGGCTGACGAAGTAGCCCTGTTCGCGCGGGGATTCGGGGCCGCCCGCGACGATCCGCGCACCCTCGGCGACACCCTTCTCGATGTATCCGCGCACCCGGGCCCGCTGCTTGGCGTTGACGACGGGGCCGATGCGGTCGCCGTACTTCGCGGCGGCCGTCGCGGCGAGCTCGACCGCCTCGTCGTAGCGCGCGGCGGGGACCAGCATGCGGGTCCAGGCGCTGCACGTCTGGCCGGAGTTGGACATCACGTTGGCGACGCCGACGTTCACGGCCTTGGCGAGGTCGGCGCTCGGCAGGATGACGTTGGCGGACTTGCCGCCGAGTTCGAGGGCGACGCGCTTGACGGCGGCGCCCGCGGTCGCGCCGATCCGCCGGCCGACCGCGGTGGAGCCGGTGAAGGAGACCAGGTCGACGTCCGGGTGCTCGGCGAGGGCCTGGCCCGCGACCGGGCCGAGGCCGGTGACGAGGTTGAAGACACCGGCCGGGACGCCCGCCTCGGCCACGGCCTCGGCGAAGAGCTGGGCGGTGAGCGGGGTGTCCTCGGCGGGCTTCAGCACCACCGTGCAGCCCGCGGCGAGCGCGGGAGCGACCTTGGCGACGATCTGGTGCAGCGGGTAGTTCCAGGGCGTGATCGCGCCGACGACGCCGACGGGCTCCTGGTAGACGGTCGAGTTGCCGACCTTCTCCTCGAAGGCGTACGTCGCCGCCAGCTCGGCGTAGGAGCCGGCGACCAGCACCGGGACGCCCGCGTGCACGGCCTGCGAGAACGCGAGCGGTGAGCCGAGCTCGGCGGTGACGGTCTCGGCGATCTCGTCCTTGCGGGCGGCCAGGACGTCCCGCAGGGCGGCCAGGCGGGCGGCCCGCTCGGCGGGCGCGGTCGCGGCCCAGCCGGGGAACGCGGCGCGGGCGGCCCGTACGGCGGCGTCGACGTCCTCGACCGTGCCCGCCGGAACCTGGCCGATCACCTGCTCGTCGGCGGGGTTCACGACGTCGATCGTGTCCCGCCCCGCCGCGGGGCGCCAGGCGCCGTCGATGTACATGCCGTCATGTGCCTTCATCGTGTTCCTCCCGGGCGGGGCCGCGTCGTCCGCGCCCTAAACTAGCGATGATAGTTTTGCGGCGCCAGGGGGACCCGCCGCACGGGAGGTCACAGCCCGGGTCCACGGCCCCGCCGCACAGGAGGTCACACTCCGGGTCCACGGCCCGCCGCGCCCCCGGACCCGGGGAGGGGTTCAGCCACGCGTGGCCCGGGGTTCACTCGTCCAGGTCGGGCAGCCGTGCCGGTGCCGGACAGATCCGTTCGCCGCTCCGGTCGAAGACGAACAGGTGGGCCAGATCCACCAGGAGCGGGACCTGCATCCCGTGGCGGAGGGCGATGTCGGGCGTGGTGCGCACGACGAGATCGCCGGGCAGCCGGCCCTCGGGCGGTGTCTGCTCGGGGAGGTCGGGCTCCCCGTCCGACGGATGATCGAGGACGACGACCGGCCCGGCCTTCCGTGCTCCGGCGCGCTCCCGCAGCCGGTCCAGGACGGTGCCGTCGCGGCGCCGTCGCCGGGCCGGACGGGCCGGGCGCGGCGACTCCAGATCCGGTACGAGGGCGGGCCGCGAGCCGGTGTTGAAGTGGACGAGCACCTCGTGCCCCTGGAACTCCACGTGCTCGACCAGGCCGCTGATCGCCACTTCGCCCGGCCGGGCGTCGGACGGTCTGCCGAGCCGTACGGCCTCGGAGCGCAGGCCGACGATCACCTCACGGCCCTGCTGCACCCGGAGCAACTGGTGGTCGAGGCACAGGGGTTCGGGCAGGCGCAGGTACTGCTTGCCGAGGCTGATCGTCATGGCGCCGTCGAGCGGGGCCCGGACGAGCCCGCGCAGCAGGTTGATCCGCGGGGTGCCGATGAAGGCGGCGACGAAGACGTTCGCGGGCAGCCCGTAGACGGTGCGGGGCGTGCCCAGTTGCTGCAGGACTCCGCCGCGCAGCACGGCGACCCGGTCGCCGAGCGACATCGCCTCGGCCTGGTCGTGGGTGACGTACACCGTGGTCGCGCCCAACTCCCTGGTGAGCCGGGAGATTTCGGCGCGCAGGTGGTTGCGGAGCTTGGCGTCGAGGTTGGACAGCGGCTCGTCCATCAGGAAGGCGGAGGGGTGGCGCGCGATGGCCCGCCCCATCGCGACCCGCTGCCGCTCGCCGCCGGAGAGCTGGCTGGGGAAGCGGTCGAGGAGGTCCTGGATGCCGAGCATGCGGGCGGTGGCGTCCACGCGGGCCCGCGGGTCCTCGCCGGGCGTCTCGATGCGCAGCGGGAAGCCGATGTTGTCGCGGCTGGTCATGCTCGGGTAGAGGGCGAAGCTCTGGAACACCATCGCCATGTCCCGCCCGGACGGCGGCAGATCGTTGGCGTACTCCCCGTCCAGCCGCAGTTCGCCCTCGGTGACCTCCTCCAGCCCCGCGATCATCCTCAGCACGGTCGACTTGCCGCAGCCCGAGGGGCCGAGCAGCACGAGGAACTCGCCGGGCCTGATGTCCAGCGAGAGCCGCTCCACCACGCGGACGCCGCGGGTGTAGGACTTACTGACGTGGTGCAGGGAGATGGCGCGTGTCATGACAGGTGCCCCCGGGGGCGTGCAAGGCGCTGGTGCTCCGCGGTCGAACGTCCCGTGCGGGTCGTACGGGACCTTTGAGTCACGGAAGCTAACGGACCGCACACGTCCGGGGGAAGACGCGCGGCGCCATCGGACGGTCCGGTTCGGTACGGGCGGAAACGGACGATCGGATACCGGACGGGCCGGGCGCGGACACCGGAGGGCGCCGGTGCCGCGTCCGGCGCCCGACGGCTCGCGTCAGGGGGTGCCGGCCCGCCCCCGGACCCCCGTGAGATGGGCGAAGACGACGACGTTCGCGGCGTATCCGGTCTTCCGGTCGAAGGCGCCACCGCAGGTGATCAGACGGAGTTCGGGGCGCCCCCGGTCGCCGTAGACCTCCGTGTCGGGGAAGTGCGCCTTCGCGTACGTCCGTACGGCGTCCACCGTATAGACGGCGGTCCGCCCGTCCACGCGCCGGGCCTCGACGCGTCTGCCGGGCCGGGTCCGTTCGAGCCCCACGAAGACGGCCGGTCCCGTCCGGGTGTCGCGATGGCCGACCACGACGGCCGTGCCGCGTTCGCCCGGGGTGGGACCGTCCGTGTACCAGCCGACCAGTTTCGGATCGTCCCCGGGCGGCGCGGTGAGCCGGTGCTCGCGGTCCAGCCCGAGACCGATGACCGGTGCATCGAGCCCGAGGAAGGGGATACGGAGCGAGGTGGCCCGGGAGCGCGGCAGCGGGGCGGGCGGGGGTGCGGGCCGGACCCGGCGGACGGCCGGGGAGCGACGCGGCCGCGCGGTGGGCGCGCCACCGCCGGGGCGGTGGGAGTCCGGCCCGTGGCCGACGCCCTCCGCCCCGGCCGGAGCGGAGGACGCGTCGCCGTCGTCGCGCACGGCGCCGGACGCCACCGTCCCGGCCGGTTCGCCGTCCCCCGCCCACCAGACGCCGCCCGCCACCAGTGCGACGGTGACCACCAGGGTCCGCGTCAGGCGGTAGGCGCGCGTCCGGTACCAGGGCCTCGGTCGCCTACGCCGCGCGGCCATCGGGGCGTCGGCGCAGCCGCAGGAACACGACTCCACCGGCTACGACGAGACCCACGGCCGCGGCGCCGGCGACCGGTGAGAAGTCCTGGGGGTGGGCCACACCGCCGCCGCCCGCGGGGGGTCCTCCGTTGGGACCACCGGGGCCGCCGCCCGGGCCGCCCGGACCGCCGGCACCGCCTGTGGAACCGCCCGGGCCACCGCCCGGACCGGTGGGCGACGATGTCGGGGTCGAGGTCGGGGTCGGGATGCCGATGGGGCAGTCGACCTTGAAGACCTTGCTCTTGCCCGCGCCGTTCTCGCCCACGAACCTCCAGGTCAGCTTGTACTGGCCGTCGGGCAGGGTGAGCTCGGGTGTCCGGGCGTGCCCGGACGGCAGGTCCAGGCTGCCTCTGAGGTTGGCGCCGCCCGCGGCCAGCGGCTGGG
This sequence comes from Streptomyces sp. NPDC060027, assembly GCF_042737005.1. NCBI lineage: Bacteria > Bacillati > Actinomycetota > Actinomycetes > Kitasatosporales > Streptomycetaceae > Streptomyces > Streptomyces sp. NPDC060027. The sequence goes on along the minus strand of NZ_JBHWVI010000116.1, from coordinate 15,589 downwards.
TCACGATGAACCAGGTGACCTGCTGCCCCGGGTCGAAGTTGAAGCCATCGAGGTAGAAGTGACAGACCTTCGAATCCTCCCGCGGGTCGTCGACCCCGGTGCCCGAGTCGTGGACCTTGACGTCGCCGTTGTCACCGGGGGCGGCGACGGCGGCCGGGGCCCCCAGGAGGGCGGTGCCCGCGACGGCGAGCGTCACGAGGGCGCCGGCGCCACGACGAGGGCCGGAGCGGCGCGAGAGGGGCGAGGTGGACATGCGGGTTCCTCCGAGTCAGATGATTTTCATACAAATCTCACTTCATCTGACTACCTTTCACATACGCCCCGGAAAAGATCGCAACTGCGCCCAGTAGCCCGTCAGGTATCGCTCTTCCGGCGCAAGGGCACCCGCGGCCGCGGCGGCCGGTCCCGCACCCGTTCCGGCTCCGCCGGGGACTTCACCGCGATGCCCGACGACAGCAGCAGCGCGCAGGCTCGGCGGGACGGCGAGCACCGCGGGCGCGATCCCCCGGTGCTCGCCGACGACCGGCAGATACGCCGTGACCCCGTGACGGGTCGCGGTGCCGGGGCGCGGTGGTGGGTCACGGGCACGCCGGCGCCAGCTCCACGGGCACCCCGTTCAGTACCGCCGTTCCGGACAGCGGGTCGAGCAGCGAGCCGTCGAGCAGCTGGTTGACGTTGACGCCGGGGTCCAGGGCGGCATGGCTCATCCGGGTGCCGGGGCGGTCGTGCCCCCAGCCGTGCGGAAGGCTCACGACGCCGCGCCGGACGGTGTCGGTGAGCTCCGCCGGGGCGGTCACCTCTCCCCCGGCGCCCTTGACGCGTACCGCCGCCCCGTCGGCGAGCCCGAGCCGGGCCGCGTCGTCGGGGTGGATGTGCAGGGTGCAGCGGTTGGAGCCGCCGGTGAGCGCGGGGACGTTGTGCATCCAGCTGTTGTTGGAGCGCAGATGACGGCGGCCGACGAGGACGACGGCCGCCGGGCGCTCGCGCAGCGCGTCGCGCAGCCGCGGCAGATCGCCGGCGATCGGCTCCGGCAGCAGCTCGATCCTCCCGCTGCGGGTCTTCAGCCGCTCCGGCAGACGGGAGGCGAGCGGTCCGAGGTCGATGCCGTGCGGGTGCGCGAGCAGCTGGTCCAGGGTCAGGCCGTCGGGGCGGGCGCCGAAGCCGTCGCCGTACGGGCCGAGGCGCAGCATCATGTCGAGCCGGCGCTCGGGGCCGGTCTCCCCGCCGAGGGCGGCGGCGAGTTCCCGCGGGTCGCGTCCGTGCACCGGCGACGCGGTGTCCCCGACCGCCTTGCCCAGGGTGCTGTCGATGACCATCGTGTCCACGGCGGACGGGTCGGCGCCGTGCATGCCGGTCGCGGCGAGGACGAGCCGGGCGAGGATCTCGGTCTCCGCCATGCGGCCCTCCTCCAAGGGGACGGCGGGGCGGTTGTAGCGGACCTGGTTGCGGACGGCGAGGGTGTTGAACGCGAAGTCGTGGTGCGCGCTCTGCGAGGGCGGGGGCGGCGGCAGCACGACGTGGGCGTGGCGCGAGGTCTCGTTCAGGTACGGGTCGACGCTGACCATGAAGTCCAGCGATTCGAGCGCCTTGTCGAGACGGAGGCCGTCGGGTGCGGACAGGACGGGGTTGGCGGCGACGGCGATGACGGCGCGGACCGGGCTGCCCTCCGCCGTCACCGTGTCGATCTCCTCCGCCAGGGCGGCCAGCGGCAGTTCGCCCTTGGCCTCGGGGTGTCGGCTCACCCGGCTGTGCCAGCGGCCGAGCGCGAAGCCGTGACCGGGGCCCGCGGGGCGGGGTGTCCGGTCGGTGGCGGCCATCGGGAAGAGGGCACCGCCGGGCCGGTCGAGGTTGCCGGTGAGGATGTTGAGGACGTCCACCAGCCAGCTCGCCAGGGTGCCGTGCGGGACGGTGCAGCTGCCGATGCGGCCGTAGACGGCGGCGGTGGGCGCGGCGGCCAGCTCGCGCGCCAGCTCCCGGATGGTGCCGGCGTCCACGTCGCAGGCCGCGCTCGCCGCCTCGGGGGTGAAGTCCCGGAGCGCGTCGGGGAGTTCGTCGACGCCCTGGACGTGCGGGGCGAGCGCGCCGAGGTCGACGAGCTTCTCCTCGAAGAGGACGTACGCCATCGCCGCGAGGAGCGTCGCGTCGGTGCCGGGGCGGATCGCCACATGGCGGTCGGCGAGCTTGGCCGTACGGGTCCGGCGCGGGTCGATGACGGTCAGCGTGCCGCCGCGCGCCCGCAGCGCACGGAGCCTGCCGGGGAAGTCGGGGGCGGTGCACAGACTCCCGTTGGATTCCAGCGGGTTGGCGCCGATGAGCAGGAGGTGGTCGGTGCGGTCCAGGTCCGGGACGGGGATCGCGTTGGCGTCGCCGTACAGCAGGCCGCTCGACACGTGCTTGGGCATCTGGTCGACCGTGGAGGCGGTGAAGACGCTGTGCGTGCGCAGGGCGCCGAGCAGGACGGGCGGGTAGAGGGCGCCGGCCATGGTGTGCACGTTCGGGTTGCCGAGGACGACGCCGACGGCGTGCGGTCCGTGCCGCTCGACGACGGGGCGCAGTCCGGCGGCCACGGCGTCGAAGGCCTCCTCCCAGGTGGCCTCGCGCAGTTCGCCGTCCTTGCGGACGAGGGGGGTGCGCAGTCGGTCGGGGTCGCCGTCGGCGGCCCCGAAGGAGGCGCCCTTCGGGCAGATGAAGCCCTTGCTGAAGACGTCGTCCCGGTCACCGCGGGCGCCGGTCACCCGGGTGCCCTCGATGGTCAGCGTCAGCCCGCAGGTGGCTTCGCACAGGGGGCAGACGCGCAGGGCGGTTCGGGAGTCGGGGGTGGTGCCGGAGGTGCGGGACACGGGTCCTCCCGGAGGGCGGTGGCTTCGGTGGCACACGGACGCGACCGAGCATACCGACCGGTACGCATGGCGGGGAGGGGGCTGCCGGGGGTCACGTCGGAAATCCGCGTGCGACCGGTGCCGGCGAGGGCAGGTCAGTCGAGGACCCTGGCCAGATACGCCCGCAGCAGCTCGCGCGTCTCCTCGATGATCCGCTCGTCCCCCTCGGGGGCGATCCGGAAGGCCAGGTGGACCAGGGTGTCGGCGGTCTCCACGGCGATCAGGAAGGAACGGCGGAGATCGTCGTCCGGGGTGCGGTCGAGATAGCCGGCGAGCAGGTCGGTGAGGCGGTCGGCCACCCGGGTGTTGGGTTCGGCGTAGCGGGCGCCGACCGGTATCTGGTTGCCGAAGTCGACGAGGGAGAAGCCCGGCGCGGTGCGCTTCATGGCGAGGTACTCGTCGAGCACCGCGTCCATCGCGGCCCGCCAGTCTCCCCCGCCCCCCTCTCGCAGGCGCTGGGTGACGCGCTCGGCGTAGAGCTCCAGGTTGCGCTGGGCGAGCGCGTCGGCCATCGCGCGCTTGTTGCCGAAGAAACGGTAGACGGAGCCGATGGGCACTCCGGCCCGCTGAGCCACGGCCCGGGTGCTCAGACCGTCGTAGCCCACCTCGTCGAGGAGGTCGGCGCAGGCGTCGAGGATTCTGGTCAGTCGTTCTGCGCTGCGCCGCTGTACGGGCGCTCTGCGCAGCGAGGTCGCATGGGGCACGGTCTTCATGATGCCTTTCCGCAGGGATCCGGTGAACCTCCCCCATCAGTACGCACCTCGATGCCGTGACCACTCACTTCGCCCTCGGGACCGCCGCGTACGGTGTGACCTGGGCCGCGATCGGCGAGGCCGTCGGTCGCCGTCTTCCGCCCGGCCTCCGATGCCGTGATGTCGGCCGTCCTCTCGATCGGCTCGCCGTGGACGGCCCACGCGGTGCCGTCGTCCGCGTACAGGCGCACGGTGACGTGGTGGGTGCCGCGCGGCACGAGGTTCCCGGCCAGGTGGTACTCGGCGGTGCGCAGCCGGGCGACGGTCCGGCCGTCGACATAGAGGTGGGCGAGGCCGCGCCCGGCGACCGGCACGGGCCGCGCGCCCGCGGGCGAGAAGCGGAAGTTGCGGACGGTCAGCCGTACGTCCCAGCTGTCGGCGGAATCGGGCCGGATCTCGATCCCGACCTCGGGCGCCCCCGTCCTGTCCACCTCACGATAGAGCCGTCCCTCCTCGTCCGTCTCGTCGAGCAACGTGCCCACGGGCGAGGCCGACACTCCGTCCCTCCGCTCGTGCGCATCACCGGCGCCGCAGCCCGCGGATCCGCCGAGCAGGGCGCAGACCGCGAACGCGGTGAGCAGTCCACGCGTCCTCCGCATGTCCGGGAGCGTAGAACAAGGCTCCGACGGCCGGGATCCCCCTTGAGTCGGGTTCTCGGGCCGTTCGCCAACCCTTGAGTACTACTACCGGCGGGGATCGCGGCGGGCTCTCCGGGCCCGGCGGCGCGGTCCGCGCGCGGTCCGTGGCCGATCCCGTTCTGTGCCCGCGGCCGACCCCTTGCGCGGGCGGGGACGGAATCCTACGGTGATGCATAGGAATCAGGCGCGAGGGAGCGATCATGAGCGGGGACGCGAGGAAGACGGCCGAGGGGCTGACCTACCTCTCCGGATTCGGCAACGAACACAGCTCGGAGGCGGTCCCGGGGGCCCTGCCGCACGGGCGCAACGCGCCGCAGCGCGCACCGCTCGGGCTGTACGCGGAGCAGCTGAGCGGCTCGGCATTCACCGAGCCGAGGGCGTCCAACCGGCGTTCGTGGCTGTACCGGATCCGGCCCTCGGCCGCGCACCCCGCGTTCACCCGCACCGACAACGGCACCCTGCGGACGGCGCCCTTCACCGAGACGGTGCCCGACCCGAACCGGCTGCGCTGGAACCCGCTGCCCGAGCCGCCCGCCGGGACGGACTTCCTCGCCGGCCTGTGGACCCTCGGCGGCAACGGCGACGCGGCCCAGCGCACCGGGATCGCGGTGCACCTATATCACGCCAATTCCTCGATGGAGCGGGTGTTCAGCGACGCCGACGGCGAGCTGCTCATCGTCCCGGAGCGCGGCGGCCTGCTGCTGCGCACCGAGTTCGGGCTGCTGCAGGTGGAGCCGGGCCGGATGGCGCTGATCCCCCGGGGGGTGCGCTTCCGGGTGGAGCTGCTGGACAGCACGCCGGAGGGCGGGCCGGGCACGGGCGCCCGGGGCTATGTGTGCGAGAACTACGGGGCGCCCTTCCAGCTGCCCGACCTCGGCCCGATCGGCGCGAACGGCCTCGCCAACGCCCGCGACTTCCTCGCCCCGGTCGCCGCGTACGAGGACGTCGAGGGCCCGGTCGAGGTGGTGAACAAGTTCTGCGGAAACCTCTGGAAGGCGACGTACGACCACTCGCCGCTGGACGTGGTCGCCTGGCACGGCAACCATGTGCCGTACGTCTATGACCTGCACCGGTTCAATGTGATCGGCTCCATCAGCTACGACCACCCGGACCCGTCGATCTTCACGGTGCTGACGTCGCCGTCCGACACCCCGGGCCTGGCCGGTGTCGACTTCGTCGTCTTCGCGCCCCGCTGGCTGGTGGGCGAGGACACCTTCCGGCCGCCGTACTTCCACCGGAACGTGATGAGCGAGTACATGGGGCTCGTCGAGGGCGCGTACGACGCCAAGGCGGAGGGCTTCGTGCCGGGCGGCGGCTCGCTGCACAACATGATGTCGGCGCACGGGCCGGACCGGGAGACCTTCGACCGCGCCAGCGCCGCAGAGCTGAAGCCGCAGAAGATCGACGACGGGCTCGCGTTCATGTTCGAGACGCGCTGGCCGGTGACCGCGACGGCCCAGGCGGCACGGGCGGAGCACCTCCAGCAGGGGTACGACGACGTGTGGCAGGGCCTCCAGCGGCACTTCCGCCCGACCGACTGAGACCCACCGGGCGTTGCCTTCCCCGCCCGCGACCGGTACGGATACCCTCGTGACCTCCTTCGCTCCGGACTCGATCGTCCTGAACCGCAAGCTGCCGCTCTGGTATCAGGTGTCGCAGTCCCTGCGCGCCTCGATACTCGGCCGCTCCCCCCAGGACCCGTTGCGCCTGCCCACCGAGGAGCAGCTCGCCGGGCACTACGGGGTGAGCGTGCTGACCATGCGGCAGGCGCTCAAGGAGCTGGAGGTCGAGGGGCTCATCACCCGGCACCGCCGCCGGGGCACGTTCATCGAGCCGAGTGCGCAGCGGGGCGCGCCCGTGCGGCTGCTCGGCTCGGTGGACGCGATCGTGGCCCAGCAGTCCGGCATGACGACCGAGCTGCTGGACCAGGGGAAGGCGCCCGTCTCGGGTGAGCTGGCGGAATTCTTCCCGGATGTGGACGAGGTGGCGACGTACCACCGGCTGCGCTGCGACGAGGCGACGGGCGAGCCGACGAATCACGCGCGCAACTACCTCCGCCCGGAGCTGGCCGAGCGCATCGACCGGGAGGATCTGATCCGCTGGCCGATGACCAAGGTGCTGCGTGACGTGCTCGAAGTCGGCATCAGCCGGATCACGGACACCGTGGAGGCCCGGCTCGCGGACCCGGAGACGGCGCGCCTGCTCCAGGTGCCGCTGCTCAGCCCGATCCTGCGCTACACGGGCATCATCTACGGCCAGGACGGGCGGGCGCTGGACGTGGCGGTCATCCACTACCGGGGCGACCGCTTCTCGTTCACGGTCACCCTCGACGCCCACTGACGATGCCGTACGGGGACGGCGCGCGGCGCCCACGTCGTACGATGCCGAGCGTGACGCCCGACGCCGCTCCGCTGCTCGCGGACCTCATGCCGTGGTCCGTCGCACCGCCGAGGCTGGGCCGGAGGTGGCCGACGGCACCGGACGCGGCATCCCTGAAGGCGCGCTGGGACGCCCTCGTGCGGGCCGAAGGGGCCGACCGCGAGGCGCTGTTCGAGCCGACGCGGGCGCGCACGACGCACTCCGCGGTCGCCCAGCTGCCGGGCCAGTCCAGCGGGACGGGCCGCCTCGCGCGCGTGTCGGGCCCCTGCCCGGACCCGGTTCGCGTGCTCTGCGCCCCCTTCGACGAGCGGTGGCTGATTCCCGATCACCGGCTGATCGATGCCGCCCGCCCCGAGTTGTGGCGGGTGGCGGGCGAGGGACAGGTGTTCGCGGTCGAGCAGGCCTCCGGGCCCGAGGCGTCCGGTCCGGTCCTGCTGGCCGCGTCCGTGCTGCCGCTGAGCGCCGGCCGCGGCGGCCGGGTGCGTCCTCTCTTCCGGCGCCCCGGCGGCCGTGAACCGAACCTGGCACCGGGCCTGTTGGAGCACCTCGGCACCCGCCTCGGCCACTCCCCCGCCCCCGTCGACGTCCTCGCCTGGGCGATGGCGGTCGCGCGGCACAGCCGGGACGGCTGCGCGGTCCCGCTCACCGCCGACCCCGAAGTGTGGGCGTACGGAGTCGAGTTGGGCCGCCGGATGCTGTGGCTGATGTGCCGCGACGGAGAGCGCCCCAAACTCCCCGGCGGCCGCCGCCCGTACGTCCGCGCGCCCCTGACCGCCCCCGCCCACGGGTCCCGCCCCGCCCAGGGACCTCTTCTCGCCGACCCGTACTACGACCGCACCGAGGAGTCCCTGCACCTCGGCGAGGGCAGGATCTCGCCCGTGCCGCCCGAGGCCTGGGACTTCGAGGTCGGTGGCGTGCGTGTCCTCGAGCAGTGGTTCGCGGCCAGGACCGGGGTGCCCGAGCCGGGGGCCCTGGAGGCGATCGGCCCCGCCGGCTGGCCCCAGGCCTGGACGTCCGAGCTCCTGGAACTCATCACGGTCCTCGCGCTGCTCGCGGAACTACGCCCTCAGCAGGCCGGGGTGGAGCAGCGATCACCGATCACCCGGGCCGAACTGCGCACGGCCGGCGTCCTCCCGGTACCGGACAACGCGCGGCGTCCGGCCTCGGTGCTCGACCACCACGAAGAGGGCCCGGAGGGCCAGTTCGCGCTGATCTAGCCGTCCTGTCCGATCCGGCCGGCCCAGAGGCACAGCCCCCGCCGAGCCCTGCCCGTCACCTTGGACAGACCGCGGCCGGCCGGACCGCGCCCTACCCCTTCGGCTCGAACGCGTCCAGCACCCGGCCCAACGCCCGCTCGAACACCGCCTCCAGGTCGATCGGACCGGCGTCCTCCATGAAGGCGGCGGCCATCCGCGGATACGCGCCGGACGCCACCTGACTGCCCAAGTAGGCGATCCTGGCCGCGTTCTCCTGCTCCTCGGACCAGGGCAGCGAGCGCGTCCGCTCGACGGTGGCCAGCTCATTGCCCACGTACGTCGTCACCACACCGTTGAGCATCGCGATCAGCTCCATCTTGGTGCCGTACGGCGCGTCGAGCGGATCGAGGCAGGCCAGACAGTGCTCCAGGTAGCGCAGGGCGTTGGGGCTGAAGCCGTAGACCGGGGACATCAGGCGCGGCAGCCAGGGGTGGCGGTGCATGAGGGCGCGGGTCTGGTGGGCGACGTGGAGCATGTCGGCGCGCCAGTCACCGGAGGGCTCCCGGATGTCGTGCTCGCCGCTGATGCCGTCGACCATCAGCTCGTACAGGTCCTCCTTGCGCGGCACGTAGTTGTACAGCGACATCGTGCCGCAGCCGAGTTCGGTGGCCACGTGCCGCATCGAGACCGCGTCCAGTCCCTCCGCGTCCGCGATCCGCACCGCGGCGGCCGCGATGTCCGCGCGCCGGAAGGCCGGCCGCGGACCACGGCCCGCCCGCTCGGGACGGGCCCAGATCACTTCGGGTACGGCGTTGCGCCCTGCCATTGGTCGATCACCTCGCGACCATCCTAGTTACGTACAGCGTACGTAGTGCGCTATGGTCACCCCATGACTACTACGTACGCTGTACTTAGTGAGGGTCTGGAGAAACGCTTCGGGGATGTCCGCGCCCTGCGCGGGCTCGACCTGGCGGTGGCCCGGGGCACGGTCTGCGGGGTGCTCGGACCGAACGGCGCGGGCAAGACCACGGCCGTACGCCTGCTGGCCACGCTGCTGCGACCCGACGCCGGGTCCGCGCGTGTCGCCGGACACGACGTCGTGCGGGAGGCCGCGGCCGTACGGCGGAGCATCGCGGTCACCGGGCAGTACGCCTCGGTGGACGGCGATCTCACCGGACGGCAGAACCTGCGGCTGTTCGCGCGGCTGCACCGGGTGCGGGACGCCGGCGCACGGGCCGCCGAACTGCTTGACCGCTTCGGGCTGACCGAGGCCGCGGACCGGCCGGCCTCCACCTACTCGGGCGGCATGCGGCGCCGGCTCGACCTGGCGGCGAGTCTGATCCGGCGGCCCGCCGTGCTGTTCCTCGACGAGCCCACCACCGGGCTCGACCCGGCGAGCCGCAACGGGATCCGGGACGCCGTACGCGCCCTGAAGGACGACGGCACGACCGTGGTGCTGACCACGCAGTATCTGGAGGAGGCCGACCAACTGGCCGACGACATCGCACTGGTGGACCGGGGCAGGATCGCCCACACCGGCTCGCCCGCCGAACTCAAGGCACTCATCGGCGCGTACGCGCAGGCGGTGGTCGCCCACCCGGACGCGCTGGCCGACGCGGCCGCCGTCCTCGACCGGCTCACCGGCAACGAGCCCGCGCTGGACGCCGCCCGCGGCACCGTGGGGGCCGTCACCTCGGATCCGACCCTGACGCTCCCCCGCCTGGTCCGTGAACTCGACGCGGCGGGAGTGCCGTTGCTCGACGTGACCCTGCGGCAACCGACCCTCGACGACGTCTTCCTCCGGCTGACCGGAGAGCCGGCCGACCTCAAGGAGCCCGTGGCATGAGCGGACTGGCGTACGACGGCGGCGCGATGCTCGGCCGCCAGCTGAGGCGCGTGCGGAACAGCCCGGGTCTCACGGTCCTCACCCAGACCATGCCGATCACGATGCTGCTCTTCTTCGGGTACGTCTTCGGCAGCGCCCTCGCGATGCCGGGACCGCAGTACCGGTCCTTTCTCGTACCGGGTCTGCTGGTCGCGACCGCGGCCAACGGGGTCATGACGGGGATGTTCCAGGCGGCCCAGGACACGCACCGCGGCGTCACGGACCGCTTCCGCACCCTGCCGATGAGCCGGGCGGCCGTGCCGCTGGGACAGGCGGTCGCGGATCTGCTCGTGACCGCCGCGGGAACCGTGCCGTTCCTGCTCGTCGCACTCGCGGTGGGCTGGCGCGTGGAGGGCTCGGCGCTCCACGCGGCGGGCGCGCTCGCGCTGTTGCTGCTCTTCCGGTTCGCGGCCACCTGGGTCGGGATCTTCCTCGGGCTGCTGTCCCGGAGCGAGGAGGCGGCGGGTCAGCTGGGCAGTGCGACGTTCATGCTGCCGCTGCTGTCCAACGCGTACATCCCGACGGACAACCTGCCGGGGCCGCTGCGCACGCTCGCGGAGTGGAACCCGATCAGCGCGGTGACCACAGCCCTGCGCGAGCTGTTCGGGAACGCCCCGGTGCCCGGCGGTTCCGCCTGGCCGGTGGCCCATCCGGTCGCCGGGTCGCTGGCCTGGTGCGGCGCGCTGCTCGTGGTGTTCCTGCCGCTCGCCGTCCGCCGGTACGCGACCGGTGAACGGTGAGTGTCGAGCGGACGGTGAGCGGCGGGACCGCCCGCGGACGACGGTTCACACCGGCTTCACGGAACCTCCCCATCAGCGTCCGCGCATGACAAAGGTGGTGGCGAGGAGCCATGATCCACCGCATGCAGCCACAGCCACTGCCCCTCGAAGGCATCACCGTCGTCGCCGTCGAACAAGCCGTCGCCGCACCCTTCGCCACCCGTCAGCTCGCCGATCTCGGCGCCCGGGTCGTCAAGGTCGAGCGGATCGACGGCGGGGACTTCGCCCGTGGCTACGACACCGCGGCCGCGGGCCTGGCCTCGCATTTCGTGTGGTGCAACCGGGGCAAGGAGTCCGTCGCCCTCGACCTGAAGGACCCGCGCGGGCTGGAGGTCGTGCGCCGGCTCGTCGCGGACGCGGACGTGTTCGTGCAGAACCTCGCCCAGGGGGCGGCGGCCCGGCTGGGCCTGGACGCGGTGACGCTGTGCGCCGAGCATCCGCGGCTGATCGCCGTGGACATCTCGGGGTACGGGGCGTCCGGGCCGTACGCCGGGAAACGCGCGTACGACATGCTCGTGCAGTGCGAGGCGGGGCTCGTGTCGGTGACGGGAACGCCGGAGCAGCCGGTGAAGGCGGGCATCCCGGCCGCGGACATCGCCGCGGCCATGTACGCCTTCTCGGGAGTCCTCGCGGCCCTGGTGCGGCGCGGCACGACCGGCCGCGGGGGCCCGGTGGAGGTGTCGATGCTGGACGCGCTCACGGAGTGGATGGGGCATCCGCTGCACCACGCGATGCACGGCGGGACCGCACCGGCGCGCACCGGCCTCGCGCATGCCGTGATCGTTCCCTACGACGTCTATTCGACGGCGGACGGCGGGCGCGTGCTGTTGTCGGTGCAGAACGACCGGGAGTGGCGGCGGCTCGCCCAACAGCTGCTGGGTCGGCCGGACTTGGCGGACGATCCGGAGTTCGCGACGAACCCGGCGCGGGTGGCGAACCGGGAGCGCGTGGACACACTGGTGGCGAAGGCGCTGGGCGTGCTCGGCGCCGACGAGGCGGTGACCCGCCTGGAGGCCGCGGGCATCGCGTGCGCGCGGCTGCGGGACGTCAAGGAGGTGGCGGAGCATCCGCAGCTGGCGGCCAGGAACCGGTGGCGGGAGGTGGGGTCACCGGTCGGGCCGCTGCGGGCGCTGCTGCCTCCGATCACGCTGCCGGGCGGGGAGGAGGCACGAATGGGGGCCGTCCCGCGGCTCGGCGAGCACACGGGGGTGGTGTTGCGGGCGCTGGGCATGACGGACGCGGACGTCGCCGAGCTACGGCGGGACGGAGTGGTGCGCTGAGCCTCACGACTCAGTGAAATGTGGTGACCCGCGCTCCGGCCGTGGTGACCACCGGGCGCCGCTGCCCGCCGTGGGGATGACGGACGCGGAGAGGCAGCGATGCGCCGGGACGGTGGGCCGCCGGAGCGCGAGTCGGGGAACGCCGGTACCGACAGCCGATCAGTGGCCGCCGAACAGCGAGCGACGCAGCCGCCTGAGCGGCGCGAAGAGCGAGACCCGCCGCACGCGCGCACCCATGGAGCCGCTGTCGTGCGCGGTGTCACGCGCCGTGAGCTCACGCATCAGTGACGTCGCCTCGACCGTCTCACGCTGCGGTATGGCGGGGCCACCCAGCACCGCGAGATGGCGGTCGAGGCGCGAACTGGTCGCGCTGCTCCCGCACGTGATCGCAGGGACACGAGCCCTGCTGCGCACCGTTATCTGTTCCATGTCACTCCCCACCCGTACAAGTCCACCCGGCCCGGGCAGACTAACCCTATCGCCCCCTCGTGGCGCTCGTGTATCTCGGACACAGGATTCACCTTCCCCGTAAGGGGGTTGACGATTACTCTCCGAATCCAACCGTTTCCAGGGCGAGTTGGACAACCGGCTGAGTAGTGGGCTGCACTGACCCTCCGTGAGGTTCGACGGTCACTGCGAGTGACGTCGCGTTCGCATTCAGTCCGTCGGCGACGAGGGGCGTGTCGCCTTCGAACAGGCCGAGGGAACGTGGTTTCTCGTTGGGGCGCATGAGCCACAGCTGATGGACGCGCCCGCCTGCCGGGGTGCCGAGTCCGCTCACCGTCACGACGGCGCGCCGCTCCGATACGGAGGCCACAACTCCGATTCCGCGCCCCCGTGCGTCCCGTTCACCGGTCGCCCGCGCGTCGGGCGCCGCGAGAACGTGGGCGATCTCACGTGCCTGCGCACGCTCCCGGTCCAGTTCGTCCCGCGCCTGTGTCGCCTGCACCGCGAACAGGGAGGCGACGACGAGAGCCGCGGCGGCCGTGGTGGTGGCGAGCGGGGCGAACAGCGGGCGGAATCGGGGGGCACGCGCCCGCGTGGGCTGATGGGCGGGCCGAGCGCGGGGCTCCCTGGCGGCCGGTTCCTGCGGTGTCGTCCGTACGGCGATCAGCACCCGCTCCCGAAGGGCGGCCGGCGGGGAGGCCGTCGTGGACCAGGCGAGCCGTACCGCGTCCTCGGTCAGCGCACGCACCTCCTCGGCACAGCGTTCACAGCCCTTCAGATGACGTTCGAATCGGCGCCGCTCGTCGCCTTCCAGCGCGTCGAGGGCGTAGGGGGCGGCGAGGGAGTGCAGATCGCGGCCCAGCAGTCGGTCGAGGACGCTCATGCGGCACCCACCTCTCTTCCGTGGCGTTCGTGGCCGGGCAGGCAGTCGAGGACGTTCACGCGACTCCTCCCAGGCATTCACGCAGGCGGGTGAGTCCGTCGCGCATACGGGTCTTGACGGTGCCGAGGGGCAGGGAGAGCCGCTCGGCGACTTCACGGTAGGTGTAGCCGTCGTAGTAGGCGAGGGTGACGGACTGGCGTTGCAGGGCGGTGAGCCGGTCGAGGCAGCGGCGGACCCACTCACGTTCCAGCCCGGCCTCGACCTCCTCGGCGACCTGGTCGAAAGCGGGGTGGTGGTTGCGCCTCCCCTCGCGCTGCTCCCGCTCGGTCGCCGCGCGGGCGCTGCGCACCCGGTCGACGGCCCGGCGGTGCGCGAGGGTGAGGATCCATGACAGCGCGCTGCCGCGGCCGGGGTCGAACCGTGCCGCGGAGCGCCAGAGTTCGAGCAGCACCTCCTGCGACACCTCCTCCGACTGTGCGGGGTCCCGCACCACGCGGCGTACCAGTCCGAACACCGGCCCGGACACCAGTCCGTACAGCTCCTCGAACGCCTTCTGGTCGCCTCCGGCCACCAGCACCAGCAGTTCGTCAGCCTCCACCCGTCCCCCTCTCCGGCCGTGCACGGCCCGTCCTTTCCCCTACGTCTTCGCAGCGAACGTGTCTACGGATGGGTTACGGATCAGCGAGCCGAAAACGCGAGTCCGGCGCCGACCAGTTGGCGGGGCCGCAGCGCGGCCGATCGCGGGGCCGTCGTGAAGAAATCGGCTCGCCGATGAAACAAGCCGAGACAACCGCCGTAAACACGTTTGGGATTCGACCAATCCACCCCGGCGACCGCTCCGAATGGCGTGCGTCAGGCAAGTTGGACATGAGGACGGACGGCATGACACCTATCTCCAGGAGCGGCGTGGGACGCAGGACGCTCGCGACCCTCGTATGTGGTGCGCTGGCCGCCGGGGGGCTCGCAGCCGCCGGCGTGACCACACTGGTACCGGGGGCGGCCTCCGCCTCCAGCCACCGGGAGGCCCCGCTGATCTCGGGCACTCCCCAGTACGACAACACGGACGTCTACGCGTTCGTCAGCCCGGACAAGCCCGACACGACGACGATCGTGGCGAACTGGATTCCCTTCGAGGAGCCCGCCGGCGGCCCGAACTTCTACACGTTCGCCGACGACGCCCAGTACGACATCCACATCGACAACGACGGTGACGCACAGGGCGAGTTGATCTACCGCTACACCTTCAAGACGCACCGCAAGAACGGCGACACGTTCCTCTACAACACGGGCGCGGTCACCAGCCTCGACGACCCCGACCTGAACATCACGCAGACGTACGACCTCGACCTGCTGCGGCTGCACAACCAGAAGCTGGTGTCGCACACCAAGGTCGCGGACGACGTCCCGGTCGCCCCGTCGAACGTCGGCAAGGCGTCGATGCCGGACTACGGCAAGCTGCGCGACCAGGCGGTGTACAAGCTCGCGGGCGGCTCGAAGACCTTCGCCGGTCAGGCCGACGACCCGTTCTTCCTGGACCTGCGCGTCTTCGACCTGCTCTACGGCGGGAACCTGACCGAGGTCGGGCGGGACACCCTCAAGGGCTACAACGTCAACTCCATAGCCCTGCAGGTCCCGAACGACGTGATCCGCGAGTCGGCCGGACAGCCGGTCGTCGGCATCTGGTCCACCACGCAGCGCAGGGACGCCCGCGGCAACTACACCCAGGTCTCCCGGCTCGGTATGCCGCTGGTCAACGAGGTCGTCAACCCGCAGAAGGACAAGGACAAGTTCAACGGGTCCGCGCCCTGGAACGACGGTCAGTTCCTGAAGAACGTGACCAACCCCGAGCTGCCGAAGCTCATCGAGGGGATCTACAAGATCAAGGCCCCGGCCGAGCCCCGCAACGACCTGGTCGACGTGTTCCTGAAGGGCGTGAAGGGCCTCAACCAGCCGCCCCACGTGCGTCCGGCGGAGGAACTGCGCCTCAACACCTCGATCAAGCCGACCATGCACCCCAAGCGGCTCGGTGTGCTCGACGGCGACAACGCGGGCTTCCCGAACGGCCGTCGCCTCACGGACGACGTGATCGACGCCTCGCTCCAGGTGGTCGAGGGTGAACTGGTCGGCTCCAAGAACGACTTGGGCGACGCGGTCGACAAGAACGACAAGAAGTTCGAGAAGTACTTCCCGTACGTGGCCAAGCCGACCTCGGGCTCGCGCGGCGCGCTGGCCAAGGGCACGACCAGCGGGACCGATGTGCGCAGCCAGCTCGGCGACGCGCTGCAGCCCGCCGGGACGACCTCCGGCGGCGGGACCGACACCGTGCTGATCGCGGGCTCCGCCGCGGCGGGCGCCGCCGGCATCCTGCTCCTCGGTACCGGTCTGCTGTGGTGGCGCCGACGGATGTACAACCGGGCCTACTGACCCGGCTCACCGACTGGCGCGGCCCGCACGCAGCACACCCCCCACCG
>NZ_JBHWVI010000115.1:0-27581 GCF_042737005.1 Streptomyces sp. NPDC060027 | reverse complement strand
CCGGCAGCCGAATACTCGCTCCGCTCGTTTCGCGCGTCCCCGCGCGAAAAGCATTCCGCCTCCGGCGGCGGTTTATGAATTCGCCCTCCGGGCGGATTCATAAACCTGCGTGCCTCCGGCACGAATTGACGGAGAGTGAGGAATTCTCCGAATTCCCTGGAGAGGAAAGAGAGTTGAAAGCGGATTCCGTGGAGGACTGAAGTCCACGGAATCCGGGAAGGGTTGAGCCCTCCGGGCCCAACCCGACCGGACCGGCACGGGAGTGAGGGACCGTCAGAGCGTGTGTGAGGAGTTGTGGGCACCCTCCGGGTGCCCACGCACCCAACAGCTCACCAGGCGCCCGCAAGGCACCTGACACGCTGCCAGGCTCCCGACACCCAGCGCGGCGACACCGGCGCCGCGCCACCACCGCCAAAGCCCCAGCCCGATCCCCGACGCCGCCACCCGCCCACACCCCACCCCCATTTCTTCTACGGTGCGGGAAAGTGGCAGCTAAGGGGATGTCAGCAACGCAACCACACGTTGTTAGACATCTGACCTGCGGTTTCATCGAAGCCGGCCGTTTGGCCCCGCAACCTCAAACGCAACACCTAACGCAACGTCAGAACGCAGCCCCGGACGCAACGTTGGGCGCAACAGGGGGTTCCATCCCACCTCATCTTCCATTATTATTGGAGTCCTGGGGGAGGCGACCCCCAGGAACCGCAAGGCCAACGAAGGGGAAAACGTGGAAATCAAGATCTCTGGTGGGATCGTCCGCCGCGTACGCGGGGCGGACGCGCCGATGAACGGCCTCGCAATTCAGGCCCGCAACGTCGCGAACTTCCTCCCGCTGCCCGTCCGGCGCAACGGAGCGAACATCGTTCACGACATCGACGACAAGTACACGGGAATTCGCGTCGACACCAAGCGCGGGCCGATCGTCCTGGAAATGCCTACGGGTGACGCTCCTTACCGTCTCGTTCACCAGCTTCCGGAGCCGGACGAAACCGGGCGCACCGAAGTGGAGATGCGCCGCTTCCCGCAGATCTACAAGCCGCAGGGAATCGCGCACATCCTGGGTGAATTCCTTCAGTCGCGCGGGTTTCTGAGTTAGTCAGCAACCTGCCCGGGGGAATGTCGAAAAATTCAGTCATTCCCCCGGGCGCGCCCCAGACAGCAACCGTGATCGGCAAAGGGGAAACTGATCATGAAACTGGTATCGCGTGTGACCGGTAAAGAGATCAAGCAGGGCCGGAAGCTTCGCGGACAGGCAGGCGCCGCCGCACCCCACGCGTGGAGGTTCGAGCGCATCAACCTCCACCGTGACGGTATCCACCGCGTCCACGTGTCGCGCCCCGGCGGGAAGCTGGGTCGGATCCACCGCGCGTTCCACCCGGGCGACTTCGGGTGTGAGGTCAGGGTTGAGATCACGTGGCGCCGGTCCGTCCGGCACGCGGTCTGGCGTACGTGGTCGAAGGTCGACGATTACCTGTTGGCCGGACTGTTCGCACTGGTGCCGTTGGCGTTCTTCGAGCACTTCCACTGGGCGGACGCCATCATGTCCATGCTGGGCATGGGCCACGAGTAGGGGAAAGAGCAGGTCAGGGGTGGGTTTACCCACCCCTGATTTCCATTATTATTGATGTTGTTCGGGGGGCGGTGGCCCCGCCCCCCGAACCGCAGAAGCCAACAGCGAAGGGGAACATCGCATGACTCAGCAGTACGCAGAGCGCGCCACCTCAGCAGCCCCCCGGGGCGCCCGGAACGCCGATCTCCGGGACCTGGTCACCATCCTGGAGGACCACAGGAACCGGAAGTTGGACGTCGTCACCTCCGCGTCCGCACTGTCGTTCCGTGACGGAAACGTCCAGGTCGAGGGCATCGAGCGCCAGATCACGGAAGACGGCGTGACGGACGTCGACGGCACCTACCGCCCCACCGCCGTTGCCGACGAGGGCATCGCGGACAAGCTGAAAATCCCCGTCGCCTACCTCCGCCGCATGCGCGCCGAGAACGTCCCGCTCCTGGACGAGAACGTCAACGCGTGGCTTCGCCAGGAGCCCCACCGCCGTTTCATGCTCCGTGCGCTCCGAGGCGACAGCGCCCCCGGCGCCGCTCCCGCCGAAGGCGTGGCCCGCGCGCTGATGTCCGACAGCTACAAGGTCATGGACAACCTCGACATCCTGCTGGCCGCCCTGGACGGCGTGCAGCAGTCCGGGCACCCGACCAACGTCACCGGCTGCGACCTCACCGACCGCCGCATGTACGTGCGGGTCCAGTCCGAAGCGGTCGCCGTCATGGCGCCCGAACTGCTCAGCGGGTACCGCTCCCCGTTCGACGGCCGCAGCGGAGACGAACTCCCCATCGTCTCGGCCGGGTTCGTCATCACCAACAGCGAAGTCGGGGCC
Organism: Streptomyces sp. NPDC060027; assembly: GCF_042737005.1. NCBI lineage: Bacteria > Bacillati > Actinomycetota > Actinomycetes > Kitasatosporales > Streptomycetaceae > Streptomyces > Streptomyces sp. NPDC060027. The sequence goes on along the minus strand of NZ_JBHWVI010000115.1, from coordinate 25,191 downwards.
GGTGCGTGGTCGGTCACCCCGCGCGTGGTCATGCAGGTGTGCACCAACGGATTAACCATGCCCATGGACGTCATGCGCGCCGTGCACATCGGCGCCAAGCACGACGAGGGCGTCGTGTCCTGGTCGGAGGAGACCGAGAGGAAGGAACTTGCGGTGATCACGTCCAAGACCGCCGACGCGGTCCGCACGTTCCTCTCGCGTGAGTACGTCGAGGCGAAGTTGCGCGAGATCGAGGCCGCCGCCGGTAAGGCCGTGGCCGAGCCGACGAAGACCATCGAGCACGTCACCAAGACGCTCAAGATCAGCAAGGAGACCCAGGAGACGATCCTCGCCCACTTCATCCGGGGTGGGCAGATCACGGCCGGAGGCGTGATGCAGGCCGTCACATCGACCGCCCAGACCCTCACCGACGCCGACCAGGCCGCCGCCCTGGAAGCGCTCGCACTGCCCGCCCTCACGGCGGCTGCCGCGCACGGCTGACAGACCCCCGTGCGGGCCGGGTGACCCCGACACCCCGGCCCGCACGGGCCCAAACGCTCCGAACACAAAGCCGCGCGCAGTAGGCGCCGTGCCCGGCGGCCGACAGACCCCCGTGCGGGTCGGGAAACTCCCCGGCCCGGCCCGCACGGGCCCGCCCCGCCCGAGCGCGGAGCGCTCCCACCCCCGAGGAAGCGCGGAGCGCGCCCGCCGCGCCCCTGCCGCGTAGCGGCAGAGCAACGCGTCTGCAGAGCAGACCGCGCGCCAAGGAAGCGCGCGCTACGCCCAGATGCAACGCGCACCGCTCACCGCCCCACCGCCGTCCCCGCACGGGCCCCGCCGGCCTTTTGCTGACCACCTCTCGCCAAGGAGCAATCCGCCATGCCCGCACGCCCCGGATTCATCCCCCCGGACAAGGCCGCAACCGAGGCCGCCATGGACCGCGCGTTGGACGCGTTGGCCGCCGTGTTCGAGGCCATCGGCCCCGGTGAGCGCACGCTCGATATCGCGATCATGCGGACCGACGGCGTTCCCCTGTGCCAGGCAGTCGACTTCTCACCCACAGCGAACGTCAAGCTCAGCGGCATTCTCGGCGATGACGACTACTACACGCTGGCCGTGCTTCTCGTGTTCGCACTGGAGGGCAGCACCGTCACCGGCGCCACTCTCATAGCCACCACGGCCGCCGAGCCGCGCCCCCGCGCGTGCGGCTGGAGCGTCCGTGACGGATGGCTGCACCCCATGAACACCGCCACCGTCGAAGTCGCTCTCCTCCCCTGTCCCGGCGTCGTCACCGAAGGCCGCGAGATCTACACCGCCCCGCCCTTCCCGGAGCCGCCCACCATCGGCAAGGGAACCGACCGTGCCTGACATCCCCGCCACCGCGGACCCCGCCGACATCCCCGCCCGCCAGCCGCTCCCCGGAACCCGGATCATCGCCTACCGCATCCCCGCATGGGGGATCGAAGGCCCGTACCTCCACATGGACGCCGCCGACATCTACGCGACGTACGCACAGGCAGCGGGCCGGGCAGGTGACTACCCCGCCCGCACCGCAGGGTTCGGCCGTCAGACGGACGGTCAGGGGCTGGACAACTTCCTACGCGGCAATCTCAACTTCTGGTTGTCCAGCGAGGCCCGGATCACGAACGACGGGGTCATCCGCTACCGCCAGACCCGCAACCACTCCACCGTCACGTTCACCCCCGACAAGACGTCCGGCGTCCTGATCAACCGGCCGGACGAGCAGGTGACAGCCGCCGCTTACCGCGTCACCGCACCGAACGGCATCACGCAGGTGTGGCGCGGGCGAGCCGTCCGCGATGCCATCGCCAGGTGCCGCCGGAAACCCGTCGTCGGCTGGCCCGCAGGGTGGGCCCACCTCATGCCGGACACGTCCGTCCGGTTCGACCCCGGCGGGTTTCCGTGGAGCACCCCGGAGATCTACACCGCCGAACCGGCCGACGAGCCCGCCACGTGGGGCGCGCCGTGCGGTGAGTGCAGATACCCGGAATCCGAACACGACCTCTCCCGCCTGTGGCCCCGCTCCCGGGCCGACGGCACCGGCTGCACCTGCTGGGACTACGTCCTTCAGACGTAGCCGCCCACAAGCCCCCTGCGCCTTCCCCAAACTCCCCCGAGGGGAAGGCGCACGGCCCCAAGGCCAGCACGCCACTGGCCGCAGTCTGTCTCCCCGCGCCCGCATCCCTCCCCTTCGTCGGGCGCGGGGAGACCGCAACCACCCATCAGAACACCGCCACCACTTGAAGGAGCCGTCATGCCCACCGCCCGCGCGCACACGTTCAACTGGACGCATCCGCCGTTCGACAAGGACGAGGGCGAGACGATCCGCGGAAGCCTGCTGCTCACCGCGGCGCAGCGAGCTGTATCGCTGCTCGGTGACCAGTGGGGCGCCGCCGCAGGCCCTGGAGGCCGTACCGGGCACCTGCGCAACGCCCACCACGACGTTTTCACCATCGGAGTGTGCGACGCCGGAGACGTGTTCCTGCGCAACGACGTCACAGGCGACGTGAGGCACCTGCCGCACGCCGACGCGCACAGCAGCCCCGACGACATCGCGGAGCAGGTGGCCGAGTACATCGGCGACCTGTACTGACCCTCCCCCGCCGCCCCGTGCGGCCCGGCACCGGCGCCGGGCCGCGCGCCGAGCAGCACCCGCCCACTCACCGCGTCGACCACCACCAGGAGCAGCCGCGCATGAACCCGAGCCTGACCATCGAGACGCCCGCCGGCGCCGTGCACGCCACCGCCCGGCCCCGCGAGAAGGACTCTGTCGTGTTCGGCCTCGGCGGAGCGATGCGCGGGAGCGTGTACGTCACCGGGACCCACCACGTGCGGCACTGGGACCAGTTCACCGCCGTCCGCGCCTGTCTCGGCCCCGTCAACGCCTTCCAGGAAACCGGGCCCGCCCCCGCCGAGACGCTCCCGCGGCTCGTCCGCAGCCGCACCGGCTACTACGGCAGCCTCACTCTCTACCGCGACGACGCCGACCGCCCCCAGGTGTCGGTGTACCCGATGGAGTCCACCGCCGGACACGAGCCGTCGCCCAAGACTGCGGCGACGCTTACCGCCGTACTGCGCGCCTGCGCGCCTGCGCCGAACACGTCGAGCAGCGGCCCGACTTCCCCCAGCTCCTCACCGCCTCCCGCGAGCGAGACACCCCCGCCCTGCTGCGGTTCCTCACGTGGTCGGCCGACTACCACCGCAGCGCAGCCGCCCGCCTGGAAGGCCAGGCCCGCGCTTCCCGCCCCGCGCTGGGCGCCGCTGTGGCCGCGTGGTGGACCGTCGCACGATGGTTCACCACGCAGCCCCACCCCGTCCTGTTGCTCATGCTCGCCAACCGGGACGGATCGCTGGCCCGCGACGTCGACGTCCAGGCGTGGCTAGGCCCCTACTGCCTCACCGAGGCCGCCGGCGAGCACGACCGCGCCCGCAACGCCGAGGCCGAAGCCGCCTCCCTGCGCACCCAGCGGACCCGGCACCCCGTCCGGCACCCGCAGACCGGCACGCCCAACACCGCACGGATGGAGACCGTATGAAACTGCGCTGGCTCATGACGCTCGGAGAACGCACCCGCCCCGACGCGCCCACCTACGCCGAATGCCCGCCGCCCAGCCAGGCCCGCGCCGCCGCCCTGGCCGACGACTGCGGACAGCTCTTCCCCATCCTCCTGAACTGGCGACGGCAGTTCGGTCACGACGTGACCGGCTGGGCCGCACAGGTCGAAGTCGACGACATCGAGCGCCTCCCCCGCCACGTGACCGAGGACTGGGGTCCGGACGCGCTGCGACTCGACACCACGCCAGGCGGATACGTCGTGGTCTCCGACTACCGGGACCACGAACAGGCCGCCGCCGACACACTCCAGCACCAGGCCCAGTGCCCCGCCCTGGAAGCAGCGTCGGGGACGCAGCCGTAAGTGCGCAGGTCAAGGGTGGGTTCACGCCTCGAAATAATAAACTATTATTGGTTGCGCGGGAGGGGGCAAGCACCCCTCCCGCGCCCGGCACCCTCCGGCCGGGCAGGCCGCACCCTCAGTCGACTACTCCGCCCCAGCCCAAGGAGAGCTTCCATGGCTCACGCGTCCGCGCAGCTGATCGGCGACCGTTCCCACCAGTGCGACGCCACCGCCACCTACACCCACGACGGCGCCCGCGCCTACGTCCTGTGCGACGGCATCGGTTCCAGCGACGAGGTGCACGTCTGGACCATCACCGCCGCCCGCCGCATCGCCCAGGCCGCCGCGCGACGCGGCGACGCCGAGGCCGGTCTCCGCTCCGTGTACGACCGCTACGCCGCCGAACCCGAGCGCAGCGACCCGTACGCGGACCTGCCCAACGCGTGCGCGGCCGTTGCCGTCACCGTCCCCGGCAAGCCGCTGACCGTCGCATGGTGCGGCGACGTCCGCGCCTACACCCTCACCCCAGGCCGCACCCTCCAGTGCCTCACCGCCGACCACAACATGCGGCGCGTCTGCAATGGCAGCCGCAACGTGGTGACGTCCTACCTCGGAGCCACGGAGTCCGACGACGAGTGCAAGGGCCGGTACGGACACCCGGCGATCGAGTCCGCCACCGGCCCCGCGGAAGCGTGCCGCCTGCTGCTCGCCAGCGACGGCGCGTACGAGCCCCTGGAGGACTCCGCCCGCAACCTCGCCAAATACCTGGACGGAAACCCCGCGCGGGCCGCAACGGGTTTCGCCGCCGCCGCCATCGAGCACGCCGGTAGCTACGCCGACAACGCCACCGTCCTGGTCGCCGACCTCCCCGCAGCAGGCTCGCGGGAGTAAGTTCCAGCAGGTCAGGGGTGGTTTCACACAGAACCAACACACACTATTATTGATATAGTGAGAGGGGGCGACGCCCCCGCCCCACCCCCTCTCGCGCCCGAACCGACATCCCGCCCAGAGCGCGCCGCACGCGGCCAGGAGGACGACGATGCCCGACGGACGCCCGTTCTTCGTCATCGGACAGTGGTCCAGCCCCGACCTCACGGTCTGGCGCGTCCAGGAGGCGCCAGACGACCCGGCCCAGCGTGCTGCCGCCCACGAGGAACTCGGCATGGACGCCGAGGAGGCTTTCGGAGGCGTCGAAATCGTCTACGCCGCCAGCGCCGAGGACGCCGAGGCGACCGCGCGCCGCGAGGCAGCGGAGACGGCCGAGCGGATCAGCCGGGACCTGAAACGCCAGCGGGAGCAGGGCGGCAACGCAGCTCGCCGCCCCCGCAGGAAGGTCCCCCACCGCTACACGTAGTGCGCACCGCAGCCTCTAGCCGCGCCCCGACCTGCCGGACCGAAGGAGAACCACCCCGTGGCCACGTTCGCCCACATCACCCCCGAACGCTGCACCCAGCTGGAGAACGCCCTCACCGCCGCCGGCCTCTCCTGGTGCGACAACGGCAACCAGGACCGCCCCGAGCTGCTCACGTACACCGTCACCGCCCCCCAGGAGCGCCGCTGGACCATCGGCGCGGCCACCAGCAACCAGATCGTCCCGTCCCGGCCGGCGAGCCTGTGGCAGGCCGTGTGCACCGACCCGTTCGACCGCAGCCCCGCCATGTCGGCCCGCGCAGTCGCCGCGCACATCCGCGACTTTCCCACCTGAGCAGGACACGACAGCACCCACCGCCCCGTGAATCCTCCCAGCCATCCAAGCAAGAAAGTGAACACGCACTCATGTCAGTGGAGTTGGGCAACCAGAAGCAATTCGACGCCTTCGCCGACGCAGTCGCGCGGGAGCTGGGCACGCACTGCCGCACCGCCCCCGCTCTTGCCCACATGCTGTCGCGCGTCATCATCGACGACGAGGGGCGCGCCCTGAGTCTGCGCCAGCACGACTCCGACCAGCCCGCCCGCCTCAAGGTCTACGCAGCCCTGCCGGACGACTCCGAGATCCTGACTCCGCGGATCGGCGTTACGGCGAGCAGCGCCCGTCACGTCGCCAGGGAAATCACCCGCCGCCTCTACCCGATGCACGCCGAAGCCTCAAAGCTCGCCGCCGAACTCACCGCCCGGAAGGAAACCGAGGCCCGCGACCGCCACACCGTGGCCCAGGCCGTGGCCCACACCCTCCCCGGAGCGCGCATCGAGGAGAACTCCCGCACCACACGGGTGGTCTGGCAACGACCCTGCCCGCGAGACGACCACGACAGATTCGTTCAGCACGACAGCGTGTGCGTCTACGTCGGACCGTCGGGCGAAAGGGTCAGCGTCGAAGCGGACGCCCGCCCTCAGAGGATCGTCACCATGCTGGCCGCCTTCGCCGAGCAGTGAACCGCGGCCACCCCGCACCGCCGCACCCTTCACACAAGCCCGGTCTTTCCTGACCCTTCCGCCCTCCAGCCCAGGGAGTCGCCATGCCCGGAATCTCGCCGGTCATCGGCTGGAACAGCAACAAGGCCTACCAGTGCCCCCGTTGTCGTCACGACACGGTCGCCGACCCGTCCAAGTGGGAGGTGTACACCTGCTGCAACTGCGGCACGCTTCGCACGCTTCCCCCGCCTGCAGCGCTTCCTGCGCCACGCCGGCATCACCTGCGAGTGGTGCACGCAGCGGCACCCCGTTCCCGTGGACGGCAAGCCGTTCGGGTTCCTGCGCCACCGGCACAACGGCGCCGACATGTACGCGCAGGACCAGTTCGAGGCGTGACTGTACGACACGGACGAGTACCCCAACCACCGTGACCGGGTCCGGTACCTCACCACCCGCTCCAGCCGCGCCGACGCGATGGCCGAACTCGCTCACTGGCGCAGCTTCCTCGCCCGTGACGAGGACGACCTCAGCCCGGTGCTCGCCGTGGTCGCGGACGAGAGCTTCTACAAGTACGGGCCGGACATGACCGAGGAGCAGGAAGCCGGGTTCCGTGAGGGCACGCTGGAGGTCTACGGCGTCGGAGTCCTGCGCCCCTACGCTTCCCCGCACCGGCGCCGCGGGCAGTTCTACGTGGACGAGATGACGTTCACCTGGGGCACCGTCTGCCGCCGCCTCGACCGCACCGAGTCCGGTGCGCCGTGGACCGACGCCGAACCTGCCGAGGCGTGGGAGGCCTGCGACACTACTGCGAGGCTCAATTGCCGATCAGACCCGGAGCCGAGGCATGCGGAGAATCGACGGGCGGTGTTCGAAGCGGTGAACCGGCTTCTATGGCGAGCCCAGTGGTGAGGTCTCTGTAGTGGCTGTTGCGAGTGAGAAGGTGCTCGTGGCTGCCGGAGACTGCCGTCCCGTCCTCCGTGAGCAAGATGATGTGCCGGGCCCTGCGGACGGTGGGCAGTCGGTGGCTGGCGACGATAACGCAGCGGGTGGCCGCCAGGTCGTCCACGGCTCGGGTGACGAGGCGGTCACTGATGCTGTCCAAGTGGGAGTTCGGCTCGTCGAGGAGGAGGATGTCGCTGTCTGTGAGGAGGGCGCGTGCTACGGCCAGGCGCTGGCGTTGCCCGCCGGACAGGTCGTGGACGCGGCCCAGGGGCGTGTCGATGCCTTGAGGGAGACGCAACACTGTTTGGCGTAGCCCGACCGTCTCCAACGCGTTCAGCAGTTCCGCATCGCTGGGCGGTTTGGCGAGACCAAGTCGCAGGTTCTCGCGAATGGTGCCTTCGATAAGGGTTGACTGTTGGTCGACGTAGGTAACGCGTCGGCGCAGGTCTCCGAGGGGCCAGTTGCTGACGGACCTGCCCAGGACGCGGATTTCCCCGTGCTCGGCCTGTGCGAGGCGGTTGATCAGAGTGAGGACCGTGGACTTTCCCGTGCCTGAGGAACCGACAAGGGCGGTGAGCCCGGTCGCGGGGACGTGGAAGCTCGCATGGTCCAAGACAGGGTTGCCTTGCGGATGGCGAAAGGTGACACGGTGGAAAGTCACTGCATGTGCGTCGGGGCGGGGTAGGGGCAGGACGGGAGCTGCTGTCGTGTCTTGTTCCGCTTCCGTTGGGCGAGTGAGGAGGTGGTGGAAGCGGCCTCGTGCGGTTCGTCCCGCCTGTAGATGGCCGATGCCAAGGGCGATGACTGTCAGGGGCGAGGTGAGGTGCAGCAGGTAGAGAAAGAAGCCACTGAAGGCGGCCAGAGACAGCTGTCCGAGCGTGATCTGCTGCCCTGCTGCCAACGCGACGGCTAGGACGGCAATCTGCTGGCCCAAACTCACGACCGGGCCGATGAGGCACTGCAAACGGGAGGCGGGCAGACACGCCGAACGAACGGCGTCTGCGGCGTGTCCAAGTTTGTGTGCAGCCTCACTCTCGTAGCGGCAGGCCTTGACGGTGACGAGTGCGCCGAGATGGGAGGTGAGGCTCTGTGCGAGCTGTCCGAGCGCGCGCTGCTGGGCAACTGCGAGATGTTTCATCCGGGTCGTCATTGGGGCGATGCAAGCTCCGGTGAGCCCGAAGGCTCCGACGGCGACCAGGGTGAGGCTTGGGTCGATGACGACCATGGCGGTGAGCGTGGCCGCCGTGGCGACGAGCGCTACCGGAAGGTGGATGAAACCGGTTTCGATGAGCAGACGCAGGAGCACAGCGTCCGAGGTGACCTGGGCAGTGAGGCTGCCGGTGCCCTCGTCACGTACCGCACGCAGCGGAAGCCGCAGCAGATGCGCCATGGCCCGGCGGCGCAGACGCAGCACGGCGCGCTCGCCGACTCCCGCCAGTAACCATCCGCTCAGGGCCTGCAGTCCGGCTGCGCCGAGGACGGCGACGCTCATGCCCACGGCGGGAAGGGTGACTGGCTGGTGCCGGGTGAGAGCCTGCATCACGCCCATTGCCAGCCACGGCACCGCCAGACTGGCTGTGGCTGAAGTGAGGGACAGGACGGCTGCCAGGGCGAGCAGCAGTCGGTCGCCGCGCAGGAGGTCATGGCCGATGCGCAGTCCCGGAAACGCCCCGCAGCCCGGGGTCAGTGAACGGGCAGGCGGACGTGGACGGACGAACGGGAAGGTCATATCGCGGTGCCTCGTTTACGAAGACCGGGCGAGGCAGGAGCCGATCGGCCGCAGCCCGGAGCCCTGCTCATCGTGTCGCGGAACAGGAGGCGTGCTGCCGGTTCCGGGTCCGGCAGCGACAATTACCGATCGGGGACCCACGGCTACATCCGACGGTGGCAGGCTGCTCTCTGCTGGGTCCTGCCCACGGGCTGGAGCCGGAATGCCCACTCATACCGGCTGGGGGACATCGTCGGGTGTGAATTGCACTGCCGTGCCGTACAGGTCGAGCAATCCTTGGAAGGGCTGGGCGAGCAGGCCAGGCTTCCACAGTTCGACGGCCATCTCTCCGTGATAGAGCAGGGGCCAGCGCACGTAGGTCCGCGGGTCGGCCGGATCGTTGACGGCGTGTGAACGGCGAACGGTGTCGCGGGCAATCTCGACAGTCAGGTCGGTACCGCAGCCGAAGCCGTAGGGGAACTGCTCGCGGTCCGCATCGACGGTTTCGATCACCGTGTGGTCACTGGAGACGACGCCGACGTGGGCGTGAATGCCGGCCCGAATGAGAGGTACCTCGCGTTCTCCGTCGGGGTCCATCACCCAGGTACCTGACGGGTCCTTCGTGACGCGGACGGTGGGGCAGGCTTCCATCAGGGCGCAGATCTCCCATGTCTCTACTGATGGTTGCATCGGCAGCAGGCCGCTGGGGGCCAGGACGCGCAGGCGCTTGCCGTCGGTCAGGCGCGGCTCGACGGCCACGGTCTGCTCTCGTGTCAGGTTGCGCTTGTCGACGTCCCAGGAACCTGAGGCGCTGACCACCAGGCAGTCGAGATCGGGGTCGAAGGCGAACAGCATGCCTTCGCTGAAGCCCCGCATTCCCATGTAGACCTCGTACATGTCGGCCAGTTGTTCGGAGACGAAGTCGGACACCTTCACCGGCGCCGGCAGCAGTCCCAGCTCGCCCATCCGCCGTCCTGCATACGCCAGTTGCTCGGGCGCGGTGCTGGCCTGCCACGCCTTCGCGGTGATCGCATCGCGGACGGTGTCGTAGTCCTCAGCAACCTGCCGGGCGCACGCCGCGGTGACCAGCCGATCACGCATGCGGTCGGCGATGTCCGTGATCTCGGTGGGGTGACCGCCCTCCATGTTGCAGAACGTCACCTCCGCCACCCGCCCGGGAACATCCCCGCGGGACACGAACAGGACCTTGGCCGCGCCGAGTCGGCCCATGGCTGTGCGTGCGGTGGCGACGACCTCTGCGTGGGGCAGCACCGTGAGGCGTTCGGGTACCTCGACCACGGCCACGACATGACGGGGGTTGCGGCGCAGGCCGTGCTGGTGGCGCAGCATGGCACTGAGTGGCGGATAGGTGTCCGGGATCCTCTCACGCAGGGGCTGCGGTCCCTCCGGGATTTGCCCGCACATGAGCATCAGGTCGACGTCGCCATGGGAGCGGTCCAGGACGGTATGGCCCTGTACCTCGAAGGAGGCGACCAGATGGTCCAGGAAGGACCGAAGCGCCTGCTGTCCTGCCGGCACCTCGCCGATGACCTGGACTGTGCATGGACGCCACCAGCCGCAAGCGGTCACATCGGTTTGGACGTCGGGTACGGCGACCGGTGAACTGCTCATAGCCTACCTTCCGGGAACGTTGCGGCCGCCTCGAAAGAGGCCTTCGTCGGCTGGGTCGCAGCGCGCGAAAACGCGGCAGTGACACGTTTGTTGCCGTGGACGTGTGAGAAGCCGCATGTGGGGACGGGCTCAGGACGTCGGCGACCATACCGGTGGCCTCAAGGAACACCCGTCTACCGCTACCCAATCCGGGGATCGACGGGTGACCAGTTGACGCCAGTACGACGTTTTCGCACGTCAGCGCCCTGGAAGAGCCTCATACTTCACGCGCATGGGGGAATGGCAGAGCCGCCCCAGAGCGCCGGATCCGCCGAATTCACCTCGTATGCGCTCCAGATTTGTCTCTGGCGTTCACCCGCACGCCGCAACGCGTGCAAGGACTGTTCGTCACTCTCCCTAAGATCACGGCGTCCCCGGCGGCGGAAGCACTTTCCGCATGCCATCGCCTGCAAGGCGTCTATTGCTACCCACCCCTTTTTGCACATGGGAGAACTCCGTGATCGTGGCCCCCACGAACCCTGACAGGCCCGCCGTGGCAATCGTGGGCCTCTCGTGCCGACTGCCGGGCGGCATCGATGGACCGCAGGACCTGTGGGAGGCGCTGCGGGGGGGACGTGACCTGGTGGGCGAGGTCTCGCCGGACCGTTTCGACCCCAAGCGGTTCGTCGACACCGAGCGGCGCAGGAGCAACAAGAGCTACACGGCGGCGGGCGGATTCCTCCGGGACGTGACCGGTTTCGACAACGGCTACTTCCAGCGGGTCTCACCGCGCGAGGCAGCGCGCATGGATCCGCAGCACAGGTTGCTGCTGGAGATGGCAGTCGAGGCGCTAGACGACGCCGGCATCGACCAGGCCGCCACCGCCGGCTCTGACACGGCGGTGTTCGTCGGCATGTCCAGTCACGACTACGCCGACTTGCAATCCACCGGCGGTGATGCCCCCAACGCGTACTCGATGGCTGGGCTGGCGGCCACCAACGCCGCCAACCGCATCTCCCACCTGCTTGACTGGCACGGGCCGAGCATGACGGTGGATACCGCCTGCTCCTCAGCCCTGACCGCCCTGCACCAGGCGTGCGAGACGCTGCGCGCGGGCCGAGCGCGTACGGCTCTGGCGGGCGGAGTGAGCGTCCTGCTCAGTCCGTTCGGCTTCACCGGCTTCTCGGCCGCCTCCATGCTGTCGCCAACCGGCCGCTGCCGTGTCTTCTCGGCCGAAGCCGACGGCTACGTGCGTGCGGAGGGCGGCGGCGTCGTGGCCCTCAAACTCCTGTCCGATGCGCTCACCGACGGCGACCGCATTCACGGGGTGATCCTGGCGAGCGGCGTCAACAGCGACGGCAGCACCACCGGGCTGGCACTGCCCAGCGCCCAGGCGCAGGCAGCATTGCTGGAACAGGTCTACGCCCAGGCCGGCGTGAGCGCCGACGACCTGTCCTACTTGGAGGCCCACGGCACGGGAACACCGGTGGGCGACCCGATCGAGTGCGACGCCATCGGCCGCGCCCTGGGCACCCGCCGCACGATCGGGCCACTGCCCATCGGATCGGTCAAGAGCAACACCGGTCACCTTGAGGCCGCTTCCGGCATGGCCGGACTGATGAAGGCCCTGCTGGTCCTGCGTCACCGCCGCATCCCGCCGACCCTGCACGCGCATCCGCTCAGCCCTCACATCGACTTCAAGGGCTGGCAGCTCGATCCGTGCACCGAAGCCAGGTCCCTTGCCGGGCAGCGGCCCGTGGTCGGCGTCAACTCCTTCGGCTTCGGGGGCTCCAACGCGCACGTGGTCCTGGCCGCCGCGCCCGCAGTTCCCCTCAACGAAGCGAGCGAGCCCCCTAAGGGTGCGCTGCCGGTAGTGGTCTCGGCCCGCACCCCAGAGGCGCTGGAGGCCGCGGCCGCACGCATGGCCCAGCGGCTGCAGGAGGAGACCTCCGAGGGGTTCTACGACGTTGCATGGACGGCCGCATGTCGTCGTACCCTGCACCCCCACCGGGCCGTGGTCCTGGCTCCCGACGCCCGGCTGGCAGCCGAAGCACTGGAGGCCGTCGGCCAGGGGGCGCTGCCCCTGCCCGCCGCCACCGCCACAGGACAGGCGGTGACAGACGGCCGCGTGGTGTTCGCCTTCAGCGGCAACGGCTCACAGTGGGCCGGCATGGGGGCGGACCTGGTACGCGAGGAACCCGTGTTCAGGGCAGCGCTCGACCGGGTCGATGACGCGCTCCGGCCGCACCTGGGTTGGTCGGTGCGTGAGGAGATGACTGCGGCCGACCCCGCGCGCATCGAGGCCACCGAGATCGCCCAGCCGCTGCTGTTCGCCTTCCAGATCGCTCTGGTGGAACTGTTCAAGGCCCGCGGTATCCGTCCGGCCGCGGTCCTGGGCCACAGCGTCGGCGAGATCGCCGCCGCCCACATCGCCGGCGCTCTCGACCTGCCCGCTGCTGCCCGGGTGGTGGCCGAACGTAGCCGTGCTCAGGCAGCCACGCGCGGCCGAGGCCGCATGGCCGCAATCGGCCTGTCCGTGGAGGAGGCAACCAAGGAACTCGCCCCTTACGCCGGCACTTTGGAGATCGCCGCCGTCAACGGCGACCAGGACGTCACCATCTGCGGTCCCGAGGAACGCCTCCAAGCCCTGGGCGCCGACCTGGAGCTGCAAGCGGTCTTCTTCCGCATGCTGGAGCTGGACTACGCCTTCCACAGCCAAGCCATGGACCCCGTAAGGGACGGCCTGCTCGCGTCCCTGGAAGGGTTGCGCCCTGCCGCCACCGCTGTTCCGTTCGTCTCGACGGTCACCGGCACCGTTTGCCCGGGCGAGGAGCTCGGAGCCCACTACTGGTGGCGCAACGTCCGCGAGCCCGTGTCGTTCGGACCGGCCCTGCATACGTTGCTCAATGATGGATACGACATTTTCGTCGAGATCGGCCCTCACCCTGTCCTGCGCCCGTACCTGCGCAAGGCGGTCAAGGGCTTGGAACACCCTGTGCTGGTCACGGCTACCTGCGCTCGGGCCGTGCCGGGGCCCGCCGCTGTCGACACCGCGGCGGCCCATGCGCTGGCAGCCGGCGCCCGCATCCAGTGGGACGTCTTCTTCCCGCAGCCCGGACGCACGACCGACTTGCCGACCTATCCCTGGCAGCGCGAGCGGCAATGGCACGGTGACCCTCAGTGGTGGCTGCGCGTCGCCGGTGAGACCACCCCCGTGCAGCACCCCTTGCTGGGGGCACGCGTCCCCGTGCAGCAGCCCTGCTGGTCCAACCTGGTAGAGCCCACCCGGTTGCCGTGGCTGGCCGACCACCAGGTCGCAGGCTCCGCCGTCATGCCCGCCGCCGCCTATCTGGAGATGGCCCTCGCCGCAGGCGGGCTCGTCCACGACGCCCCCGTCGAGGTCAACCATCTCCTCATCACCCGTGCTCTCGATCTGCCCTGGGATGACGAGGCCGCCGACGTGCGCGTACAGGTCTCGCTCAGCGAAGGCGACCAGGCCCTGACGATTGCCGCGCGTACCGGCGACGACCTGCCGTGGCAGCCGTACGCCCGTGCCCGCGTGCGGCGTCTGCTGGCCGCCGCGCCGCCCTCCGTGGACCTCGCCGACCTGCGTGCGCGTCTGCACACCCGCATGGACGTCACCGAGCACTACGCCCGTGCCCGGCGCGCCGGCCTCGTGTACGGCCCTGCCTTCCAGGTTCTGACGGAGCTGCAGCTGCACGAGGGTGAAGCCCTCGCCTCCTACACACTGGGCGAAGCCGCCGACGGCTACCACGTCCACCCTGCGCTCCTGGACGGGGCGCTCCAGGCAGGCGGATGCCTGACCGGCGTCGACGGCGAGTATCTGCCGTTCCTGCCGGTCGCCGTCGAAGCCTTGCGCCTATGGCGCACTCCGCCGCAGAGCGGTCTGATCCACGTACGCCTGCGGGAGAGCAACCCCCAGGAAAAGTGCTGGGACATCACCCTGTGCGACGCCGACGGCCATGTCTGCCTCCAGCTCACCGGCTGCCGGCTGCGCCGCATGGGCAAGACCCCCACCGAACCCGTGCAGCACCTCATCAATGTGCTGCGCGCCGCTCCAGGGACCGCTGATCCGGCGCTGTCCGGCCTCCTACCCTCGCCCACCGCCTTGGTGCAGGCGTGTCTGCCCTACCGCGACCGTCTGGAGGAGACCTGGCGCGCGGAGGGGCACGAAGCCGGGCTGCAGCGTCTACACGAGTGCTGTTCGCGCCTGATCGCCGAGGCGTTCGCCCAGCTGCTGCCGGAAGGGCAGAGCGAGTTCGACACCGGTGATCTGGTGGCAGGCGGCATGCAGCCCCGCCACGCCCGCCTGGCCGAGCTTCTCGCCCATGCCACCCGCGGCCTGCTGCACCCGACCCAGCCGGCCGGAGAAGGTCGCCCGGCACGTTGGCGCCTTCCCGACACCGACGGCCCTCCGGCGCTGGAGCTGTTCCAGCAACTCGTACGCGACTTCCCCCAGCATGCGGTCGAGACATCCCTGTTCGGCCGGTGCTGCCTGCATCTGGCCGACGTCCTGCTCGGCAAGCGCGATCCGCTGACGCTGCTCTTCGACGAACCCGACCGGCATCTGATCGAGTACTTCTACAGCGACGCCGTCCAGCCCCGCTTCCACAATCAGCTGCTGCTCGCCCTGGTACGTGAACAGGTCCGCACCTGGCCCGATGAGCGGCCGCTGCGCATCCTGGAGGTCGGTGCCGGTACCGGCGGCAGCACGGCCCTGCTCCTGCCCCACCTGCCGCCCGAGCGCACCGCCTACACCTTCACCGACCTGTCCGCCGGCTTCTTCCCCTCCGCCAAGGCGCGCTTCGCCGACTTCGACTTCGTCGACTACCGCTGCCTGGACCTGAACCAGGACCCGGCCGAGCAGGGCTTCACCGCGGGCTCCTTCGACGTGGTGATCGCCACCAACGTCCTGCATGCCACCCGAGACCTGCGCGCGACGCTCGCCCGCATCACCCACCTCCTTGCCGACGGCGGACAACTCCTGGCTCACGAGACCCACGAACCCGGCCTGCTGGCCCCCTGCTTCGGCACCCTCGAGGGATTCTGGGACTTCACCGACGCCCCGTTGCGTCAGGACTCCCCTCTGCTGCCGGGACAGGCATGGGCACCACTGCTGCGCGAGTGCGGCTTCGACGAGGTCGCCCAACTCGGACATGACCAAGCCTTGCCGGAACTCGAGTACTCCGTGCTCTGCGCCCGCCGCGCACCCCGCTCCCCCGCCCTCCCCGCCCCCCTCATGCCGCCCGCCGACCCGGACGCGCGCTGGCTGCTGGCCGGAGAGAAGCCCGACGGCGACCTGCTGCGCGACCTCGTCGACGTTCTCGTCGAGGCGGGCACCGACGTCCGCGTCACCGGCCTGGACCAGACGCCTCAGCACTGGGCACAGGTCGCGGGGGAACAGCAGCCCCCGCACACGGTCCTGGTCTTCGACGCCCATCCCGGCGACAGCCCCGCCGAAATGTGCGACCAAGCCATCGCCCGACTCGGTGTGCTGCGAGACCTCGCCGAAACCGGCTCACACCTGCTGGCCGGGGCCGCAGCCAACCTGTGGATCGTCACCCGGCCCAGCGGCATCCACTCCGCCCCCGAACGGCCAGGCGCTCCTCAGGACGCAGCACTGTGGGGCGCTACCCGCTCCCTGGCGAACGAAATCCCCCAACTGACCATCCGGCGCATCTCCCTAGACGCCGGGGCCCGGCCCGCCGACGACGCGCGGCGCCTGGCGGCCGAACTGCTCCAACCCACCGACGAGGACGAGGTCGTCCTGACCCGCAGCGGCCGCTTCGTCCCGCGCACCGTCCCCCGGCCCGCCTCCACCACCGCACCCGAGGCCCCCGGCTCAACGCCCTTCACGCTGCGCCTGCACGACGCCGGCCTGCGCCCCCGGCTCACCTGGACCCCGGACCGGCCGCAGCAGCCCGCCGCCGACGAGGTCACCATCTCCGTCGCAGCGGCCGCACTCAATTACCGCGACGTCATGCTCGCCGTTGGCCTCCTGCCCCCGGGCGCGGAGACCCCTCTGCCGGACGGGCCGGCCCTGGGACTGGAATGCGCCGGTACGGTCACCGCAGTCGGCGCCGACGTCACCCACCTGGTACCGGGCGACCGCGTCTACGCGCTCGCGCCCCGCAGCCTCAGCTCCCACGTGACCGTCAACGCCCGCCTCGTGGGGACCATCCCCGACGGCATGACGTTCACCGAAGCCGCCACCCTGCCGGTGGTCTACTTCACCGTCCACCACGTGCTCGAGCGCCTCGCGCGTCTCCAGGCGGGCGAGACCGTCCTTGTCCACGGTGCCGCCGGCGGCATCGGCCTCGCCGCCCTCCAGCTCGCCCAAGCCCGCGGCGCCCACGTCATCGCCACCGCCGGCACTCCTGCCAAACGCGACCTGCTGCGCATGCTCGGGGTCCGCCATGTCCTGGACTCCCGCACCCTGGACTTCGCCGAGCACGTCCGCGACCTCACCGGCGGGCAGGGCGTCGACGTCGTCCTCAACTCCCTGGCGGGAGAGGCCATCAGCCGCACCCTGGAACTCCTGCGGCCGGGGGGACGCTTCCTGGAACTCGGCAAGCGCGACATCTACACCGCCACCCCATTGTCGCTGCGGCCCTTCAGCAACAACATCGCCTTCTTCGGCGTGGACGCGTACCAGCTCATCTCCGGCGGCCTGCCCCAGGCCGGGACCTGCTTCGACGAAACAGCCCAGCTCATCGCGGACGGAACCTACCGCCCCTTGCTGCACCTGGCCTACCCGGCCACCCGGATCAGCGAGGCACTGCGCGTCCTGCAACGCTCCCGCCACCTCGGCAAGGTCGTCATCACCTTCGAAGAGCAACCTCCCCTGGAGCGCATCCACCCGCCCCTGCAGCTCTCCCCGCACGCCACCTACCTGGTCACTGGCGGACTCAGCGGCCTCGGAGCAGCCCTCGCCCACCGTCTCGTCGACCACGGCGCACGCCACCTCGCTCTCCTCGGCCGCCGAGGCTCCGACACTCCCGACACCTCCCAGCTGATTCAGACGCTCGCCCAGCGCGGCGCCACCGCCACTGCCCACACGGCTGACGTCACCAGCGAAGAGGACCTGCGCCGGACACTCGCCCTCATCAACGCCGGCGCCTTCCCCCTGGGCGGGGTGATCCACGCCGCGATGGTCCTGGACGACGCACCGCTGGCCGAACTCACCGACGAACGTCTGCGCACCGCTCTGGAGCCCAAGCTGCTCGGCGCGGCCACCCTGGACGCGCTCACCCGCGAGGCCGACCTCCACCTGTTCGCGACCTGCTCGTCGGTCACCGCCTGGTTCGGCAACGCCTACCAGGCCAACTACACCGCCGCCAACGCCTACCTCGAAGCACTCACCCGCACCCGGCGCGCCGCCGGCCTGCCCGGCACGACGGTGGCCTGGGGCGCTGTCGGCGACATCGGCTACGCCGCACGCCACGGCATCACCGACATGCTCGCCCGCTTGGGCCTGGACAACCTCACCCCCGCCGAGGCCTGCACCGCCCTCACGGACGCCGTCGCCCAGGACACCGGCGTCACGGCCGCCGCCAGGATCGACTGGGCCCGCATCCGCAGCATGATGCCGGCCGTCCAGACCCCCCGCCTCGCCGGTCTCATCCCCCTCCACACCCCCCAGGACGACGGACCCGACCAGCTGCGCCACCGCCTCGCCACCGCCACCCCCGACGAAGCACTCGCTCTGGCGGCCGACGCCATCACCCAGGTATTGGCCGAGATCCTGCAGATCGACCCCGCCCGCCTCGACCGCGATCGCCGCCTGGACCAGCTCGGCCTGGACTCCCTGATGGCTGTCGAAGCCGTCGTCGCCGCACGCCGCCGCCTGGGCTGCGAACTGCCGACCCTGGAATTCCTCAACGCCCAAGGCATCACCGACCTGGCCCGCCGCGCCCTGATCCGCCTCGGCCACCAGACCCCCACCCTGCCGGCGCCGGCCGCGCCCAGTTCAACCGCGCCAGCTCTGACCGTGCCGGGCCCGGCCGGGCCCGCACTGAGCGCTCACACCCCCTGACCCCACCGACCCATACACCTGTAGTAGAGAGGCCGACCGTGATGTGCGAGCCGCCCCTGCACCCCGACCGCTCGCACATCCCGGGCTCCCTGGCCGCGCTCGCCCGGTGGGCAGTACGCCGCAACCGGCTCGTCCTGGCCGCCGCGGCACTCTTCGTCGTCCTCGCAGGTCTGCTGTCCGCCGGCGTCTCCGCACGCCTGAGCAGCGGCGGCTGGCTTGCCGAGAACACCCCGGCGGCGCAGGTACGCAACCGGTTGGCGCAGTCCCCCCACGGGGGTATGCCGCCCCTTTTGCTCCTCGTCCGCACCACCGGGTCCGTCGACGATCCGGCTGCGCGCACTGCCGGCACCCGACTTGCCGAGGTTCTGCGCCAGGTACCCGGCGTCACCGGCGTCGACTCGTACTGGACGGGCCCTCTCAGCCCGACCACCCCCGCTCGTACGCCACCGTCCCCGCCCGACCCACTGCTGCGCGCCACCGATGGGCACGCGGCCCTCGTCGCCCTGTGGCTCGATGCGACAGAGCACGTTCGGCACGACACCACGGAACGCGTCCTCGTCCACGCTGCCCGCCCACACAGACCCTTGGAGATCCAGGCAGCTGGCGAGGCCGTCGTCACCCGCGAGTTCCAACTGCACAGCGAGCAGGACCTGCTGCGTACGGAACTCCTGGCCATGCCCATCACCCTCGTACTGCTCCTCCTAATCTTCGGCAGCATGGCGACGGCGGTCTTGCCCCTTGCCGTCGGTGCCGTCGCCATCACCAGCACCACCGCGATCCTGCGCGCCCTGACCACCGCCACACCCGTCTCCACCTTCGCCCTCAGTCTCACCACAGCCGTCGGCCTCGCCCTGGCCGTGGACTACAGCCTTTTCCTCGTCGCCCGCTACCGCGAGGAGATCGCCGACGGCTGTCCGCACCCCGAGGCCGTGATCACCGCCGTCCGCACCGCCGGTCGCACCGTCGCCGCCTCCGCCGGCGTCGTCGCCGCCTCCCTGTTGGGGCTCCTGCTCTTCCCAATCCCGCTGATGCGCTCCCTTGGCATGGCCGGTATCAGTGTCGTCCTGCTGGCCGCCGCGGCGTCCCTGCTGATCGTCCCTGCGGCCCTCGCCTGCCTCGGCGAACGCCGGGCCGGGCGCGACTTCCTCGCTCGTCGCCGGCAGACCGCCCGGTCCGCGGCCCGCTGGCACAGCCTGGCGAGCGCCGTCATGCGCCACCCGCTTGCCGTCCTCACGCTCACCGCAGCCCTGCTGGTCCTGCTCGCGCTGCCCTTCCGCGACGTGAACCTCGGCCTGAGCGACGAGCGGGTGCTGCCCGCCGGCTCACCCGTCGTCACCGCCACGGAGCACCTGCGCACTGGCTTCCCACAGGTAGGCACTGAGGTTGACGTCGTCCTGCCCGGCTGGCGCCCCGCAAGTTCCGACGATGCTGATCGCCTCGACGCCTACGCCCGGCGCCTTTCCGAGCTGCCCGGCGTCCAGGGGTTGCGTACCGCGACCGGCACCTACCTGGACGGCAAGTCTGTCGGCACCCGCTGCGATCCCACCGCTGAACTAGCTGCGTCCCGACCGTGCTCCGGGGTACGGCGGTTCACCCTCCCCACCGGGACTTGGCTGGCCCTCAACTCCGCCCCTCGGCCCTACAGTGCCGCAGCTGCCCACCTCCTGCACACCATCCGTACGCAGCCAGCCCCCGTACCTGCCCTCACCGGCGGCGCCACGGCAGAACTTCTCGACACCCGTGACGTCACTTTTCAGTGGCTTCCCGCAGCTCTGGCTGTTGTCGTTGTCGCAACCTTGGCGTTGCTGCTCGTCTTCACCCGAAGTCTCTTCCTGCCTTTCAAGGCCCTGGTGATCAATTTCCTTAGCCTCACGGCGACCTTCGGCGCGATGGTCTACGTCTTTCAGCAAGGTCATCTTCGCCACTTGGTCGGTGCCTTTACCGTGACCGGCACCACTGACCTCGCGCTGCCGTTCATCGCGTTCTTCCTCGCGTTCGGCCTGTCGATGGACTACGAAATCCTGCTCCTGGCCCGCGTCAGCGAGGCGTACAACCGGTCCCGCGATACCGCCCGAGCGACAGCCGAGGGGCTGCAGGCCGCTGCGCCTCTGTTCACCGCCTCCGCCGCCGTCGTCCTCGTCGTCCTGCTGGCACTCGCGGCAACAGACGTGACCGACATGAAGATCATCGCTGTCACAGTGGCCCTGTCCGTCCTCTTGGACGCGGTGGTGATCCGCCCCCTGATGGTGCCGGCCGTCATCAAGCTGGCGGGAGCTGCCAACTGGTGGCTGCCGTCTCCCCTGCGGCGCCGTCTTCCCCTGCCGTCGGCCCCCAAGCCTCTTGGGCACGACACCGTCGAAACCACCGCCTCCAAGCCCGCAACCGACGCACCCCTGGCCACCTGACCAGGCGCGGACGAGCCCCGAAAGGGTCCCATGCTCCGCTATGACCTCACTGGACGCACCGTCGCCATCACCGGCTCCACCGGCGGACTCGGCTCTGCAGTCGCCCAGGCGTTGCGGCGCCGAGGTGCGCACCTCGCCCTCCTCGACCTCGACGGGACCGCTGTCGCCGCCCAGGCCGACGCGCTCGGCGGTTCCCGCGTCGCCTGGGCAGCGCAGGCGGACGTGACCGATCTCGACAGCGTCCGGTCGGCGATCGACCGCGCCGCCAGTCACTTCGGTCGCATCGACGTCGTCATCGCCAACGCCGGCGTGAGCACCGTTGCCCCGATGGCCACCCTCAACCCCGACGCTTTCAAACGCGTCGTTGACGTCAACCTGACCGGAGTCTGGCGGACCTTCAAAGCCGCCTTGCCGCACGTCGAGCGTCAACGCGGCTACCTGCTGGCCACCTCCTCCATGGCGGCCTTCGTGCACTCCCCGCTCCAGGCCCCCTACACGGCCAGCAAGGCCGGAGTCTGGGCGATGTGCAACAGCATCCGTCTGGAAGTGCGGCACCTCGGCGTTGGCGTCGGCACCCTGCACCCGACCTTCCTCAAAACGCCGATGATGGACGCGATCCACGCGGATCCGGCAGGTCGGCGCCTGTGGGGCGCAAACGAACGGGGTCTGTGGCGGATGGCGCCGGTCGACACGGCCGTGCGCAGCATCGTGTCGGGCATCGAACGCCGGGCGCAGACGATCACCGCGCACCGCGCCCACGCGCTTGTCGCGGCAGCCCCCGGTTTCTTCCGGCCGTTCGTCGACCGCGTCGGGTTCACGACCAGGACCATCACCGAGGCCAGCGCTGCCTCCTCACCCAGCGGCGGCTCCGCCCACATCCTCAACCGTGAGTTGTGAACCTGAGTAACGAATGCTGGATTTGAGGTAGTCGAAGGCATAGACCGTCCGGCTGTCTGAACGGCGAACCCGCGCGTAGGGCCCCGTAGAGCCTTAATCGACGCGCGGGTTGCAGCGCGAACAGGTACAGGAATCGCGAACTCGTTTGCTTCCTCCCGGACGGCGCAGAAAATCCGCCGCCAGGAGCAGGGCTGCCGGTACGGCCAAGAGCAGCTCATCGCGCTCGGAGCTCCGCGGCCGCGACCCGGCGCCGACCCGGCCGTCTGGCTGCGCGAGGCCCTGGCCGCGGTCGGCGCCTGCAACGTCCGTCACCACGGCTCCCACCGCTGGGTGTTCCGGCTCGGCCGACCCGCCGCGAACGCGAGGAGATCCGGCTCGGTCTGCCGGACCAGCAACCCCACCCCCAGCGGCCCGACCTCGAGCCCCCCTCCTGAACCTCGTGTGCCGGAGCACTCGCGCTGTCCGGCAGCGCGAGCACTCCCCTCTCACCGCCCACACCGTCCCTCACCGCCCACACCGTCCTGTTGGAGTCGTCATGCCCGCACGCACCACCCACCGCCCTTCCCACGCACCTGATCTGGCTTCATACGACCTGCTCGCCCCGCAGCTGTCTGGCGGGAAGGACTCGGCGGTCATGATGGCCGTGTTCATGGACGCCGTACGCAGTGCCGGCGCCGACGACCGGGTCATCTCCTACCACTCCAGCCTCGGCGTCCTGGAATGGCCCGCCGTGGTCTTTGACGGCGTCCGCTACCCGGGGGTGTCCGAACTCGCCGCCCTGCAAAGCGCCGCGTTCGGCGTCCCGGCCGACCGGCACGTCAAGGTCACCCGCACCCTCCCCGCCCCCGACGGCACCCGGATGCCGCACAGCCTGCTCACCGAGAACGCCGCCTACGGCCGCTTCCCCCGCATGGGCAGCGCCAAGGAGAGCGTCGTCTCCGCCGCCTGGACGCCGATGGTCACCCGGCTGAAGCGCGAGCTCGGCCGCCCGGTGCGGATCCTGAAGGTCCTGGGCCTGCGCAGCGACGAGGGTGCCGACCGAAAGAAGCGGCCCGTCTTCCGCAACGTCCAGACCAACAGCGCCCGCGTGGTCGATGAGTGGCTGCCCATCGAGGAATGGTCCACCGAGGCGGTCAAGGAATGGCACACCAGCTCGCCGGTGCCGTACTGCTGGACCTACGACTCCGTCCCCGGCGCCGGCGACTGGGCAGGCACCTCACGCTGCTCCTGCTCCCTGTGCGTCTACGCGTCCCGGCGCGACACGTCGCTCTCCGCCGGGCGGCGGCCGCGGCTGGCCGACCTGATCGCCGAGGTCGAGCAGGTGCGGGGCGACAGCTTCCGTGCCGACGGGCGTATCACTGACCTCATCCGGCACTCAAGGACCTGCGGATCACCCGACCCTGGCATCATCTGCCTGGACGACGGACCCGAGTTCACCGCGCTCCAGATACAGGTCCGCGCGGCACTGCAGCTGGAGCCCCGCAAACTGCCCGACCTGGCCCGCGACCGCGGCCGCGCCCTGTGCAACGGCTGTGCCGCCCAGCATTAGAGGTCCCCGCCTGCACGAGTGCTGGCCGAGCACGTCGCCGCCCTACTGGGAGCAGTTACCGGTGCCGCGACGGCGGGGATCGAGTGCGAGTCCCAGGGCATCGGCGCAGCTACCGCCGACGGCCCAAGAGTGGCGGATGCCGCGATTGCCAGGAGAGCAGCAGTGAGAGCACGCCTGGACATACGCACCGGAACTACACGAATGATCTCGGCGGTTCGGCTTCCTGCATACAGCTGGACGCCAGTCCAGTCTCATCGTCCAGACCGCCGGCGCCTATCACTTCTACGCAGTCGAAGCGTTCCGAGACATCTGCGATCTGCGGGTGCTCCCCCATGGCCGCCTCGTCCAGAGTCCGGCGCATCCCACTGATCAATCCCGAAAGGCATACTGGCCATGATGACGACCACCCAGCGCCTCCTCGACCTCGCCGCAACTGCACCCGCCAGCCATGACGAGGATCTGGTGCTCCAGTTCCTGACCGAAGCGAGCGAGTTGTACCAGCAAGGCTTCGAAGACCTGCGCAGAGCCGTGGCCGCCCGTGTGGCGGGAATGTCGCCCGAGGTCCTGGTAGCGACCGTGAACGCGGCCGGTCTGCCGTGCGACGCATCGCAGGGCCACGGCGAGCTGGTCTCGCTGCTCGCCGTCACCGAGTGGCAGATGACTCCAGCGGCTCTGGCCTACGCCGAGATGGCCGAGGACGCCGCCCGCCGCGGAGTGTGCCTCATCCCCGAGGGATGAAGGCGGTCGCCTCGGCCCGGAATATCTGGGCAGCGCGGTAGACCTGCACCCGGATCTTCTGCCATTATCTGAGTTGTGAGCCGGGCAAGCCGGCGCGCTTTCCGACTGGACGGACGGTTCCGCCATGACCTCGCAACGCAAGCCTCGCCTGGCTGACGCTGCCGAGATCGCGGCTGAACAGGGTCTGACCTCCGCGCGGGTCACCCATCTCTACAACACGCGCGACGAGAGCGGGTTCCCGGAGATCGTCGGCATGCGCCGACGCGCGCGACTGTGGGACCACGCCGAAGTCACCAAGTGGTTCGCACAGCGGTCCCTGGCGAGACTCGGCGATCACACACCGCCCTCCCGGGACCCGGAGGACCTGCTCAACGGCACGGCTGCCTCGAAGTTCCTGGGCTACAAGAACCCCAACCAGGTCAACAACTACGTCCGCGACCACCCCGGGTACTTCCCCGACCCGGACGTCGTCGAGGAGATGGGAACCCCGGAGCGCCCCTACCGCAAGCAGCTGTGGCGGGTGCAGACCCTGCTCGACTGGAAGGCCACCCGGCCCGGGAGCGGCCGGTACCCGACCAGCGAACGGCCGGCCCAGGCACTTCCCGCCGTGCCGGTCGACGGTGATCCCGACGAGCTCCTGGGCGCGACCCAGGCTGCGGCGCTGCTCGGTTACAAGAGCGTCGGCTCCTTCTCCAGCAGCCTCGCTCAGGGCAATCTCCCCCTGATGCAAACACCTGACGCCCTCACGGAGAAGGGCGGGCGCCGGCGATGGACGCGCAAGCGGATCCTCGAGCAGGCCGAAAGGCGTAGGCAGAAGAAGTAGAACGCGGTGGTGCGACCTTGTCCCACCACCCTCTGAACGCGACACCCGGTTACGGGTCGTTGGTCCCTTGCGGGCCGGGTGTCGCAGCGATGGCCGGCATGGCGTGGCTCGCCACCTCGCCTCGGGGGGGGGGGCCCCCCCCCCCCCCCCCGCCCCCCCCCCAGGGGGCCCCCCCCCCCCCCCCCCCGGGGGCCCCCAAAGTAGAGCCGCGGCCA
>NZ_JBHWVI010000114.1:0-27638 GCF_042737005.1 Streptomyces sp. NPDC060027 | reverse complement strand
CGGTGGCGCCAACCTCTAAATGGTTTTGGGTTGGGGGGCGCGGCGCCCGGGGGCCCCCTGCGGGGGGGGGGGGCGCGGGGGGGCCCCCCGCGCGGCCGGTCCGCCGCGCGACCGCCGCGTTCCCCGTCGCAGCCTCCGGGTCCCCCGTGGACGCGGAGGCAGGATCCTGGGCCGATGGACCGTACGCCCGCGGCCCGGGATCCTTCCCTTCGAGTCCTGTCACGACCATGGAGAGTGTTGAAAGGGTCCCGTGAGAAGGCGGCGTCCGAGCTGTTCGCCGCCCTCTATCCGCGCCTCGCCGGCTGGTGCCGCCGTCTCGTCGACGACGACGAGACGGCCCACGAGATCGCCTCGGAGGCGTTCACCCGGCTCTGGGCCCGCTGGACCTCGGTGGCCGAGCCGCGGGGGTTTCTCTACGTCACCGCGGCCAATATCGTCCGGGACCACTGGCGCAAACTGGAGCGGGAGCGACGGGCCGTGCACCGGGCGACCGCCGAGGCCGCCGTCCGCCCGCGGAACGAACAGGCCGATCCGTCGGTGCGTCTGCTCGTGCAGTCGCTGCCCGAACGGCTGCGCGTCCCGATCCTGCTGCACTACTACGCCGACATGCCGATCCGGGAGGTGTCCGTGCTGACCGGGCGCAAGGAAGGCACCGTCAAGGCCGATCTCCACGCGGCCCGCGAACTGCTCCGCGCCCACCTGAGGAGAAGTCTTGATCACACACTCTGACGACGGTCCGGACTTCGACGCCGAGGACCCGCTCGCCGTCATCATGCGGCCCCCCTCCGACTACCTGGGTCCACCGCCCGGCCGCTACGAGGCGATCCGCCGGGGTGCCGCCCGCCGCCGGCTGCTGCGCGCCGCGGCCGGAGCCGGCCTGGCCTGTGCCGTCGGTGCCCTGGTCGCGCTGCCGCTCCGGTCGGCGGCACCGGAGTCGCCCGTGTCCCCTGTGGTTCCGCTGGCCCCGCCGTCCGCGAGCAGTCCGTCGGCCGAGCCCACGCCGTCGGTGTCGCCCGGGCGCGTCAGCCCCCGCCCCAGTACGACCGGCCGCTCCGACCGGACCCCGGCCCCGAGCACCGCGCCCGGCTCCACCGGACCGACCCGCTCGCCCATCCGCTCCGGGCCGCCGTCGGCGACGCCCACCTCCGTGCCCGTCGAGCCGTCCGCCGTCCCGACCGGGGCGAACCCCACTCCTTCGAGGGCGGTCCAGCGGTAGTCGGGTGGAGCGGGCGACAAGGCCTCCGGTCGGCCTTCCGGCCACCCATAAAGCGGACCTTGATCACCCATAAGTCAGCCTTATGAGGTCATAGCCCCGACCCGCCTACTGACTTAGGTTTGCCTTAGTTTAGGCTTCCCGTCGAGTCCCCTGCCCCTGCTCGAAGGGAATCTGATCATGCCTCGCCCTCTGCGGGTAGCCATTGTCGGAGCCGGCCCCGCCGGTATCTACGCCGCCGACGCGCTGCTGAAATCCGCAGTGGCCGTCGAGCCCGGTGTCTCCATCGACCTGTTCGAGCGGATGCCGGCCCCGTTCGGTCTCATCCGGTACGGCGTCGCCCCCGATCACCCCCGGATCAAGGGCATCATCACCGCCCTGCACCAGGTGCTCGACAAGCCGCAGATCCGTCTCTTCGGCAACGTCGACTACCCGAGGGACATCAACCTCGACGATCTGCGCGCCTTCTACGACGCGGTGATCTTCTCCACGGGCGCCACGGCCGACCGGGCCCTCGATATTCCCGGCGTCGACCTCGACGGCTCGTACGGCGCGGCGGACTTCGTCTCCTGGTACGACGGTCACCCGGACGTTCCGCGCACCTGGCCGCTGGAGGCGGAGAAGGTCGCCGTCCTCGGTGTCGGCAATGTGGCGCTGGACGTGGCCCGCATCCTCGCCAAGACCGCGGACGAGCTGCTGCCCACCGAGATACCGCCGAACGTCCACGAGGGCCTCAAGGCCAACAAGGCGCTCGAGGTCCATGTCTTCGGCCGCCGCGGTCCGGCGCAGGCGAAGTTCAGCCCGATGGAACTGCGCGAGCTGGACCACTCGCCGAACATCGAGGTCATCGTCGACCCCGAGGACATCGACTACGACGAGGGTTCGATCGCCACCCGGCGCGGCAACAAGCAGGCCGACATGGTCGCCAAGACCCTGGAGAACTGGGCCATCCGCGACGCGGGCGACCGCCCGCACAAGCTGTTCCTGCACTTCTTCGAGTCGCCGACCGAGATCCTCGGCGAGAACGGCGAGGTCGTCGGCCTGCGCACCGAGCGCACCGCCCTCGACGGCACCGGGAACGTCAAGGGCACCGGCGAGTTCAAGGACTGGGACGTCACCGCGGTCTACCGCGCCGTGGGCTACCTCTCCGACAGCCTGCCCAAGCTGCCCTGGGACGTCGACTCGGGCACGGTGCCGGACGCGGCCGGCCGGGTGCTGGAGGACTCCGGCGAGCACCTGCGGTCCACGTATGTCACCGGCTGGATCCGGCGCGGTCCCATCGGTCTGATCGGTCACACCAAGGGCGACGCCAACGAGACGGTCGCCAGCCTGCTCGACGACCACGCCAACGGCCGTCTGCTCGCCCCCTCTTCGCCCGAGCCGGCCGCCGTGGACGCCTTCCTCGGCGAGCGGGACGTGCGCTTCACCACGTGGGACGGCTGGTACCGGCTGGACGCCGCGGAGAAGGCGCTGGGCGAACCCCAGGGCCGCGCGCGCGTGAAGCTCGTCGAGCGCGAGGACATGCTGCGGGAGAGCGGCGCCTGAACCGTCGGAGCCCCGGGCAGGGGCGGTTTTGAACGCGTTCAAGTCGGGGCGTACGCTCCAGGCATGAGCGACAGAGCCGCCCTGCTCAAGGGCATCCGTGCGTGGCTTGTCTTCTTCGTCGTCAGCCTGGTGCTGAGTGGCGCCACGGCCTTCCCGCTGGTGCACGAACTCCACTGGACCGAGGACCTGTTGCGGTCCCTGTCCGTGCCGGAGCACCTGCCCGCCCTGATGGACTGGATCGAGCGGGTGCGGCACGGCCTCGACGACGCAGACTCCCAGTACCCCTTCCTGCTCTACGGAACGGACTGGCTGGCGTTCGCCCACCTGGTGATCGCGGTCGCCTTCTACGGTCCGTACCGCGACCCGGTCCGCAACATCTGGGTCGTCGAGTTCGGGATGATCGCCTGTGCCGGCATCGTCCCGCTGGCCCTGATCTGCGGACCGATCCGCGGAATTCCCTTCTGGTGGACGGTCGTCGACATGTCCTTCGGGATCTTCGGGGTGATCCCCCTGTACGTCGTACGGAAGAGGATCAAGCGCCTGGAGGCGCTCACCCCGGACCGGGTGAGCGCTCCGGTGCCCGCTGCTTGAGCGCGGATGCCCCGTCGGCGCACCGCCGTGCCCGGTCCGCAGGCCGCCGTCCGTCGTCGGCGCTGCCCTGTGTGTCCTCCGGCTCAGTCCCGGCGCAGGGTGGTCAGCGTGTCGATGCGGTTGGTCGTGATCGAGTCGACCCCCACGTCGAGCAGCCGGCGCATCGAGCGACGGGTGTCCGGGGTCCACACGGAGAGCAGGTGGCCGTCGCGGTGGACGCGGGCCGCGAGATCCCGGTTCACCAGACTGAAGCGGTAGTTGAGCCAGCGCGGCCGTACGGCGTCGAGCAGCGCCGGGCGCGGCGGTGCCAGGCTCGTCCAGGTCAGCGCGATCTCCGCGGACGGGTCCACGGCCCGTACCGCGAGCATGGCGGGTGCCGCGGCGCAGTAGTACACCCGCTCCTCCGCCCCGCACGCCCGCACCACGTCCACGACCTCGCGGACGACCCCCGCGTCCACCGGCCCCGGCAGATCGACCATGACCCGTGTGTCGCCGGTCGCCCCCAGGGCCTCCGCCAGCGTCGGCACCCCGCCCGCCGTGAGCCCGCGCACCTCGTCGCAGGAGAGCGAGCCCAGCGGCCGGTCGTGGTCCCACAGGCGCTTGAGCGTCCCGTCGTGCAGCAGTACGGGTACGCGGTCGCGGGTCAGCCGTACGTCGATCTCGACGGCGTCCGCGCCCTGCTGGAGCGCGGAACGCAACGAGTCGATCGTGTTCTCGCGGACGCGGTAGGGGTCGCCGCGGTGGGCGACTGCGGTCACGGTGCGCATGTGCCCATTGTGCTGGGTGGGATGTGCCGGGTCAGAGCGCGAGCCGGGTCGCGGTGTAGGTGTCGATCTCCGCGGCGAGTTTCGCCTTGCCGGCATCGTCGAGGAACGAGGCCCGCACCGCGTTCCGGGCGAGCGCCGCGAGACCCTGCTCGTCGAGGCCGAGGAGGCGGGCGGCGACCGCGTACTCGGTGTTGAGGTCGGTGCCGAACATCGGCGGGTCGTCGGAGTTGACGGTGACCGTCACCCCGGCCGCCACGAAGTCCTTGAGGGGATGCTCTCCGAGGGTGCGCACCGCGCGGGTGGCGATGTTCGAGGTCGGGCAGACCTCCAGGGCGATGCCGTGCTCGGCGAGATGGGCGAGCAGCTTCGCGTCCCCGGCGGAGCTGGTGCCGTGGCCGATGCGCTCGGCGCCCAGGAAGTTCAGCGCGTCCCAGACCGTCTCCGGGCCCGTCGTCTCACCGGCGTGCGGCACCGACCGCAGTCCCGCGGCGCGGGCACGGTCGAAGTACGGCTTGAACTGAGGCCTCGGCACGCCGACTTCGGGTCCGCCGAGCCCGAATGAGACGAGCCCCTCCGGCCGCAGCCGGTCGTCGGTCGCGAGCCGTACGGTCTCCTCGGCCGCCTCGAGTCCGGCCTCGCCCGGAATGTCGAAGCACCAGCGCAGGACGACACCGAGTTCCGTCTCGGCGGCCTTGCGGGCGTCCTCGATCGCGTCCATGAAGGCGAGCTCGTCGATCCCGCGCCGCGTGGAGGACCATGGAGTGATCGTCAGTTCGGCGTAGCGCACCTGCTGGCGGGCCATGTCCCGTGCGACCTCGTACGTCAGCAGCCGTACGTCCTCGGGCGTGCGGATGAGGTCGACGACGGACAGGTACACCTGGATGAAGTGGGCGAAGTCCGTGAACGTGAAGTAGTCCGCGAGCGCCTCGGGGTCGGTCGGCACCCGGGAGTCGGGGTGGCGGGCGGCGAGGGCGGACACGATGCGCGGGGAGGCGGAGCCGACGTGGTGGACGTGCAGTTCGGCCTTGGGCAGCCCGGCGATGAAGGAGTGCATGTCGCGGGCGTCGTCGCGTGCGGTGATGTGCTCGGTCAAGGGGTTCCTCCCCGGAACGGCGTCTCCGGGCCGTACTCGGCGGGACGCGGGTGATCGGCTGATCGATGACTCGGGGATCATCGTAGGCGGCGGCCCATCGCCGTGCGGGCCCGGCGGGGGCCGGCGTGGGCCGTGCGAGCCCGGCGTGGGTCGTCGTGCCGGGCACCGGCAGGGCGGAGTCCGTGCACGCCGGAGCCGAGGAAGAGCACGGAGATCCGCCGGCCGCGCCCGGGCCGTAGCATGACCGAACGTACGACAGAGGGGACCTCGCGCATGTCCGACGACGCCCAGAGGCCGAATGCGCCACGCGACGCGGGCGCGTGGGCTCCGCCGGGCGAGGGGGCCGCGTCGACCGCGCCGGGCGACGGGAACCCGGCGTCCACACGGAACGGGTCCCCCGTGGTGGACGCCGCGCCGGGTGCGGAGCCCGGGGACGCGATACCCGAACCTGCCGACCCGATACCCGAGCCCACGGACGCGATACCTGAGCCCGCGGACGCGACAGCCGAGCCCGCGGACGCGACACCCGGATCGGACAGGGCACCCGCCGACGCCCCGGACCCCGCGGCGCCTTTGGTGGACAGCGGTCCGGATTCCGCGCCGGAGGAGAGCGCGCGGTGGGTGGACAGCGCGTTCGGTGACGGGCCGAAGGGTGGTGACGTGCCGAAGGGTTCCGTGCCCGGACAGGGCACTCCGCCCTTTGCGGCCCCTGCGGCCCCTGCGGCCCCTGCTGCTTCTGCCGCCGCCCCCGATGCCCGGGTCTCCCTCGGGAAGCGCGCCGTCGGCCGGGACTCCGAGCCCAACCTCTGGGCGCCGCCCGAGGAGGAGCCCAACCCGTGGGCGCCGCCCCTGGAGGAGCCCCATGCTTGGGCGCCGCCCGAGGTGATCGCTTCGTCCGCGGGGAGCGCGCTGGGGAGTGCCACGCCTCCTCCGGTGTACGGCCTGCCGACGATCACCTCGTTCCCCGGCGCACCGGTGCAGCCCGGCCCCGGAATCCTCGGCGGCCCCTCCATGGACAACCCCTTCGCACCGCCGGGGGCCCACACCCCGTACCCGCAGCCCGCTCCCGGCGAGCACGTCCCCCCGCCGCCGATCGCCCCCGACGGCCCGGGGCGGCTCCCGTACGGCTACGGCTATCCCCAGTACGGCGCCGCTCGTCCGGGTTTCGCCCACCCGGGCGCACCGGGCTACGGCTGGCCCATGATGCAGCCCATGCCGAGCAACGGCATGGGGACCGCCGGTCTGGTGCTGGGCATCATCGCGACGGTGCTGTTCTGCGCCTGGCCGTTGGCGATCGTGCTGGGCGTCCTCGCCGTGATCTTCGGTCTGATCGGCCGGGGGAAGGCGCGCCGGGGTGAGGCGACGAATCCAGGGCAGGCGCTGGCCGGGGTCATCTGCGGAGCCGTCGGCGTCGTCCTCGCCATCGCCCTGCTCGTCATCATCATCGTCGCGCCGGACGACGACGGTGGCGAGGACCCGGGCGGCGACTACGGCTTCTCCACCTCTCTGGTGACGCACCGGTGATGACCCGCGGCGGCTGTGCCGGGAGGCCGTGTCAGGCGGCTGTCGGGGGTTCGTCGCCCGCGGCCGCCTTGCCCCGGCCTCCGGGGTGGCTCAGGGCGCAGAGGAACCCGATGGCCAGCGCGACGGCCATGGCGTAGAAGACCCATTGGTTGGCCTCGGCGAAGTCCATCCGCACGCTCGGCATCGCCTCGCGCATGACCTCGGCGGTGCGGCCGCCGCCGGTGGGCTGCTGCGCGTCGGCGTAGCCCGTGACCGCCTCGGCGATGCCCTTGGCCACTCCGTGGGCCTCGGCCGACGTCAGGCCCCGGGACCGGAGCGTCGACACGACGTTGTCCGTCAGGTTGTGGGTGAGGATGGTCCCGAAGACGGCCAGGCCCACGCTCGCCGCGTAGTTGCGCACGGTCTGCGTGATCCCGGTGACCTCGCCGTACGAGGCTCCGATGGACCGGTTGACGGCGTCCGTGGACGCGGGCGCCAGGATGAAACCGATGCCCGCGCCCGCGAGAGCCACGTAGGGCCACTGATCGTGCATGGACAGGTCGGTCAGCTTGCCGGCCCAGAGGGCGAATCCGACGGCGCCCAGGGCGGTACCGATCTTCATGGCCGGCCGTGCGCCCTGCTTGTCCAGCATCCGGCCGCCCCATTGGGAGGCGACCGCGAAGCCCGCGAAGAAGTACAGCAGGTAGAGCGCCGCCTGGTTGGGCGAGGCGCTGAGGGAGACCTGCGCGTACACCGAGGCGAAGAAGAAGACCGGCACGAAGGCGAGCATGGCGAAGAAGAGCACCAGGGAGTCCACGGTGAACGCCTTGTCCCGGAAGACCGCCAGGTTGACCAGCGGGTGCTGCCTGCCTCCCTCGTAGCGCCAGAAGAGGACCAGCACCGCCAGGCCGCCCGCGATGCAGCCCCAGGTCGCCGCGCTGCCCCAGCCCCAGACCGCGGCCTGCTGGAAACCGAGCACGCTCAGGCCCATGCCCACCGCGATCAGCAGGGCCCCGACTCTGTCCAGCGACTCGTCGCGCCGCCGGTCGGGAATGCGCGCCATCACGGTCAGGACCAGGGCCACGACGGCGACGGGCACGTTGACCCAGAAGATCGCTCTCCAGGTCCACGCCGTGAGCCAGCCGCCCAGCAGCGGGCCGACGGCCGTCAGCGCCCCGGACAACCCGAAGAACAACGCCAGCGCCCGGCCACGCCGGTCCACCGGGAACACGGCCACGACCACGGCGAGTGCCGCGGGGAAGAGAAGAGCGGCCCCCAGGCCCTGTGTCCCCCGGAAAATGATCAGCCAGGTCTGTGCGAAGTCCCCCTCGGGCACGCATCCGCAGAGCACCGACGAGATGACGAACACCAGGGTCCCGGCCACGACGACACGGCGTGGTCCCAGCAGGTCCGCCAGCCGCCCGCCGAGGGCGAAGAACGCGGCCAGCGACAGCAGGTAGGCGTTCACCACCCATTGCATGCCGGAGGCCGACAGCCCCAGCTCGCGGACGATGTCCGGCGCCGCGATGGACACGATCGTCTGGTCGATGAACGTCATCGCCACCGCGAAGAGCATGGCCGCGAGGGCCAGTGACTGGTGCGGGGCGCGGGGCGCTGGGGGCGCGGCTTCGTTCCGTGCCGCGGAGGTGCGACTCACACGGACAGTTTCGGTCGGTCAGGGCGCCGCCGCATCCGCAGAGCGGCGCACCCGCCGACAACCACCGGCCACGCCGCCGCCGGGAGGGCGCCGTCGCGGCTACCGCAGTCGGTCGCGGGCCTCCATCAGGGCGAAGCCCAGGAGATTGGGTCCCTGCCAGCGGCGGGGGTCCGATGCGCCGTCGTCGGTCGCGGCGAGGCCGATGCCCCATATCCGGTCCATGGGGCTCGCCTCCACCAGGACGCGCCCGCCCGTGCCCAGCAGGAACGCCCGCAGACCGGGGTGGGCGCCGAACTTGTGGACGCTGCCCTCGACGACGATCTCGAACCGCTCGCGCTCCCACACGGCGTTGTCGAAGTCGCGCACCAGGCGCCCTGCCTTCTTGGCGAGCGCGGGGTTCGGAGCCTCGATCGCCTGCCGCTCGGCCTCGGCGTCGCCGAAGAGGCGTGCCTTGGACGCCATCATCCAGTGCTCCGCCGTCGCGTAGGTGACGCCTTCGACCACGAAGGGTGACGGCCACCACTGGCTGAGACAGCTCGACCCCAGCCGGCCGTCCGGCCGCGGGCGGTGCCCCCAGAAGTGCAGGTACTTCACCGGCGTCCCCGACTGAACGGCACTGACCAGTGCTTCCCGCGTATCGATCTTCCCCATGCACGCCACTGTGGCACGCACCACTGACATTCCGTCCCGCCTTTTCCAGAACGACTCGACACCTGGTCGAAGGATTCCGTCGCGTAACCAAAAGGCAACAACGGAATCACTTGTTGGAGTCCCTTTGCTCTGTCAGGATCGGCACTCAAATCGAGCTGGAGCTACGCCCACCCCCGTCCCGACGGGGAGGACGGCGGAGGAGAGCGACATGCACAATCCGGGCCATCGCTTCCAGGCGCAGGACCGCCTCGCGGACGGCGCGCAGTACATCGGAGGCCGCCTGACCAAGGGCACCTCCGGCCGCACGCACGCGGTCGTGAACCCCGCCACCGGCGAAGAGGTGTACACGTACGAGCTGGCGAGCACCGCCGACGTGGACGCGGCCGTCGCGGCCGCCCGCGAGGCGTTCCCCGGCTGGGCGGGCGCCACCCCCGGCGAGCGCTCCGACGCCCTGCACGGCTTCGCCGCCGTGCTCGCGGAGCGCGCGGAGGAGTTCGCCCAGGCCGAGTCGCTGCAGTGCGGAAAGCCCCTCAAGCTGACCCGCGAGTTCGACGTGCCGGGGACCATCGACAACACCGCCTTCTTCGCGGGTGCCGCCCGGCATCTGCAGGGTCAGTCGGCCGGTGAGTACTCCGGCGACCACACCTCGTACGT
This sequence comes from Streptomyces sp. NPDC060027, assembly GCF_042737005.1. Lineage (NCBI taxonomy): Bacteria > Bacillati > Actinomycetota > Actinomycetes > Kitasatosporales > Streptomycetaceae > Streptomyces > Streptomyces sp. NPDC060027. The sequence goes on along the minus strand of NZ_JBHWVI010000114.1, from coordinate 17,964 downwards.
ACGCCGGGAACCCATCGGTGTCGTGGGGTCCATCGCGCCGTGGAACTACCCGCTCCAGATGGCCGCCTGGAAGGTCCTCCCGGCGATCGCGGCCGGCAACACGATCGTGCTGAAGCCCGCGGAGCTGACCCCGCTCACCTCCCTGCTGTTCGCCGAGGCGGCCACGCACGCGGGAATCCCGGACGGGGTCATCAACATCGTCACGGGTCTGGGCAAGGAGGCCGGCGAGCATCTCGTCGGGCACCCCGACGTCGCCATGACCTCCTTCACCGGGTCGACCGCCGTCGGCAAGCGCGTCGCGGAGATCGCCACCTCGACCGTCAAGCGTCTCCACCTGGAGCTCGGCGGCAAGGCCCCCTTCCTCGTCTTCGACGACGCGGATCTGGAGGCAGCCGTGCACGGCGCGGTCGCCGGTTCGCTCATCAACACCGGCCAGGACTGCACGGCAGCCACGCGCGCGTACGTGCAACGGCCGCTCTACGAAGCGTTCGTGGAGCGCACGGGTGCCCTGATGGCGAGCGTCCGCGTGGGCGACCCCTTCGCGCCCGACACCGACCTCGGCCCGCTGATCTCGCACGCCCAGCGCGATCGCGTCGCCGGATTCGTCGACCGGGCCCGTGCCTACGCGCGCGTGGTCACCGGCGGAGAGGCACCGCAGGGAGAGCTCAAGAGCGGCGCGTACTATGCGCCCACGCTCGTCGCCGACGCCGGGCAGGACAGCGAGATCGTGCAGGCCGAGATCTTCGGCCCGGTGCTCGTCGTGCTCCCCTTCGACACCGACGACGAGGGCATCGCGCTGGCCAACGACACCCCGTACGGACTCGCGGCCTCCGCCTGGAGCCGCGACGTGTACCGCGCCAACCGCGCGACCCGCGAGATCAAGGCGGGCTGCGTCTGGGTCAACGATCACATTCCGATCATCAGCGAGATGCCGCACGGCGGTTACAAGGCGTCCGGCTTCGGCAAGGACATGTCCGCCTACTCCTTCGAGGAGTACACGCAGATCAAGCACGTGATGTTCGACAACACCGCGGTCGCCAGGAAGGACTGGCACCGCACGGTCTTCGGGGACCGGCCGTAGCCGATCGACCGGCTACGGCCCTGTGGCAGACCAGGCCGCGACCACGGCCGCGACCCTTCCGAAAGGGCACCAGAGCATGGAGCAGTACGAGCCCGAACGCCTGTCCCCGGTTCAACTGGCCGCCCTGCGGCGCAGCTTCCGGAACGGCAGGGCCTCCCTCACCCGTCGGTCACTGCTGCGCGCCTCGGCGGGCGGCGCGCTCGCCGTCGGCGGCCTCGGGACGCTGAGCGCCTGCGGTATCCCCGCGGCCGGCAAGCCCCAGGGCAGCGTCTCGTCCGAGGACCACTCGGCCAAGGAGAAGACGATCAACTTCTCCAACTGGACCGAGTACATGGACGTCGACGACAGCGAGAAGCACCACCCCACGCTCGACGCGTTCACCGAGCGGACCGGCATCAAGGTCAAGTACACCGAGGACATCAACGACAACGTCGAGTTCTTCGGCAAGGTCAAGCCACAGCTCGCAGCGGGCCAGGACACCGGGCGCGACATGATCGTCGTCACCGACTGGCTGGCCGCGCGGCTGATCCGCTTCGGCTGGGTGCAGAAGCTCGACCCGGCGAACCTCCCGCACGCGTACACCAACCTGTCCGCCCAGTTCCGCAACCCCGACTGGGACCCCGGCCGCGCCTACTCCTATCCCTGGCAGGGCATCTCGACCGTCATCGCCTACAACAAGAAGGCGCTCGACGGGGTCGAGGTCAGGTCCGTCTCCGATCTGCTCGACAACCCCAAGCTCAAGGGGCGCGTCGGCTTCCTCTCGGAGATGCGCGACAGCATGGGCATGACGCTGCTCGACATGGGCAAGGACCCGGCGAAGTTCACCGACGACGACTTCGACGCGGCGATCGCCCGCCTCCAGAAGGCCGTCGACAAGGGCCAGATACGCCGCTTCACCGGCAACGACTACACGTCCGACCTCACCAAGGGCGACCTCGCGGCCTGTCTCGCCTGGGCCGGCGACGTCGTCCAGCTCAAGGCGGACAGCCCGGACGTCGACTTCCTCATCCCGGACAGCGGCTACCTGACGTCCACGGACAACATGCTGGTCCCCAACAAGGCACGTCACAAGACGAACGCCGAGCGGCTCATGGACTACTACTACGAGCCCGAGCCCGCCGCGGAACTCGCCGCCTACATCAACTACGTCTGCCCGGTCGACGGGGTGAAGCCCTACCTCGCGAAGATCGACAACGACGCGGCGACCAATCCGCTGATCATTCCTGACAAGGCCATGGCCGCGAAGTCCCACGCCTTCCGCTCGTTGAGCCAGAAGGAAGAGACGGCCTACGAAGAGAAGTTCGCGAAGCTCACAGGGGCGTGACCACCATGACGAACGAAAACAGCGGCGACGTCCGCCTCTCCGGGATCAGCAAGACGTACGGCGCCTTCACCGCCGTGCACCCTCTCGACCTGACCGTGCCGCAGGGCTCGTTCTTCGCCCTCCTCGGGGCGTCGGGCTGCGGCAAGACCACCACCCTGCGGATGATCGCCGGCCTGGAGGAGCCCAGCTCGGGCACCGTCTCGCTCGGCGAGCAGGACGTGACGAACCTGCCGCCCTACAAGCGCCCGGTGAACACGGTCTTCCAGTCGTACGCCCTCTTCCCGCACCTCGACATCTTCGAGAACGTCGCCTTCGGCCTGCGCCGGCGCGGCATCAAGTCGGTGAAGAAGCAGGTCGGGGACATGCTCGACCTCGTACAGCTCGGTGAGCAGGCGCGCAAGAAACCGCACCAGCTCTCCGGCGGCCAGCAGCAGCGAGTCGCCGTGGCCCGCGCGCTGATCAACCACCCCAAGGTGCTGCTCCTCGACGAGCCGCTCGGCGCCCTCGACCTCAAGCTGCGCCGCCAGATGCAGCTGGAGCTCAAGCGCATCCAGACCGAGGTCGGCATCACCTTCGTCCATGTCACGCACGACCAGGAGGAGGCCATGACCATGGCCGACACGGTCGCCGTGATGAACGCGGGCCGTGTCGAGCAGCTCGGCGCGCCCGCCGACCTCTACGAGAACCCCAACACGACCTTCGTCGCCAACTTCCTCGGCACCTCCAACCTCATCGAGGCCGAGGTCGACTCCAGGAGCGGCGACGACATCGTGCTCAGGGCGGGCGGCGGCAAGCTGGTGCTCCCCGGAGCGCGCTGCTCCGCGCCCGCCACGACCGGCGGCAAGGTCCTGGTCGGTGTCCGCCCGGAGAAGATCTCCCTCACACACGCCGACGACGCGGGCGAGATACCCGCCGGCCGCAACCGGATCACCGGCAAGATCGCCGACTCCAGCTTCATCGGTGTCTCCACGCAGTACGTCATCGACAGCGCCGTCTGTCCCGAGTTCGAGGTCTACGCCCAGAACATCGACCGGGACTCCCGGCTCGTCCCCGGTGCGGACGTCGTCCTGCACTGGAGCCCGGAGCACACTTTCGGCCTCGACGCCGCCCAGGACATCGACGCGGGCGTCGAAACGGCCGAGGAGGAGGCCGCCTGATGGCCACCGTCACCGAGGCGGAGGCGCCACCGATCGCGCCGAAGTCCGCCGAGAAGCCGCCCAGGAAGCGTGGCCGCCTCGTCCCGTACTGGCTGCTCCTGCCCGGCCTCCTGTGGCTGGTCGTCTTCTTCGCGCTGCCGATGGTCTACCAGGCCTCCACGTCCGTGCAGACGGGCTCGCTGGAGGAGGGCTTCAAGGTCACCTGGCACTTCCAGACGTACTGGGACGCGCTCACCGACTACTGGCCGCAGTTCCTGCGCTCCGTGCTCTACGCCGGCGCCGCGACGATCCTGTGTCTGGTGCTCGGCTATCCGCTCGCCTACCTGATCGCGTTCCGCGCGGGTCGCTGGCGCAACCTGATCATGATCCTGGTGATCGCGCCGTTCTTCACCAGCTTCCTGATCCGCACGCTCGCCTGGAAGACGATCCTCGCGGACGGCGGCCCGGTCGTCGGCGCCCTGAACTCGCTGCACGTCCTGGACGTCACCAGCTGGCTCGGCTTCACCTCCGGGGACCGTGTCCTCGCCACCCCGCTCGCGGTGGTCTGCGGACTCACGTACAACTTCCTGCCGTTCATGGTCCTGCCGCTCTACACCTCGCTGGAGCGGATCGACGGACGGCTGCACGAGGCGGCGGGCGACCTGTACGCGCGGCCGATCACCACCTTCCGCAAGGTGACGTTCCCGCTGTCGATGCCCGGTGTGGTCTCGGGAACGCTGCTGACCTTCATCCCCGCCAGCGGCGACTACGTGAACGCCGACCTGCTCGGCTCCACGGACACCCGGATGGTCGGCAACGTCATCCAGACGCAGTTCCTGCGGATTCTCGACTATCCGACGGCCGCGGCGCTCTCGTTCATCCTCATGGCCGCGATCCTCATCATGGTCACGCTCTACATCCGCAAGTCCGGGACGGAGGATCTGGTTTAAATGGCCTTCGTGAACTGGCTCAAGCGCCATCTCGTCGTCATCGCCGGCCTGGTGACGCTCGGATATCTGCTGCTGCCCAACATCGTCGTCACGGTGTTCTCCTTCAACAAACCGAAGGGGCGCTTCAATTACGAGTGGCAGCAGTTCTCGACGGACGCCTGGCGTGATCCGTGCGGGGTCGCCGACATGTGCGGCTCGCTCTCGCTCAGCCTCCAGATCGCCGTCTGGGCGACCGTCGGGGCCACCGTCCTCGGCACGATGATCGCCTTCGCGCTGGTCCGCTACCGCTTCCGCGCGCGCGGCGCCGTGAACTCGCTGATCTTCCTGCCGATGGCGATGCCCGAGGTCGTCATGGCCGCCTCGCTGCTCACCCTGTTCCTCAACATGGGCGCTCAGCTCGGCTTCTGGACGATCCTGATCGCCCACATCATGTTCTGTCTCAGCTTCGTCGTGACGGCCGTCAAGGCGCGTGTCATGTCGATGGACCCGCGGCTGGAACAGGCGGCCCAGGACCTTTACGCCGGTCCCGCGCAGACCTTCCTGCGCGTGACCCTGCCCATCGCGGCCCCCGGAATCGCCGCGGGCGCGCTGCTCGCCTTCGCGCTCTCCTTCGACGATTTCATCATCACCAATTTCAACGCGGGCTCGACCGTCACGTTCCCCATGTTCGTCTGGGGTTCGGCACAGCGCGGAACACCCGTTCAGATCAACGTCATCGGTACGGCCATGTTCCTCGTCGCCGTACTGTTCGTCCTGGCCGGAATGGTCGTCGGCAATCGCCGGAACAAGCAAAAGGCATAACGCTCTTCACCCTTGAGGGAGTTGAAATCATGGCCCCAAGCGCCATGACCCGTGGTAATCAGTGGACGAAGTCTCTCTCCGACGCCCAGCCGGTCCCGTACTGGCTGGACGACCCCGGCAAACCCCGCCCCGAGCCCGCGCTCACCGGCGCCGAGACCTGCGACCTGCTCGTCGTCGGCGGCGGATACAGCGGACTGTGGACCGCGCTGATCGCCAAGGAGCGCGATCCCGGGCGGGATGTCGTCCTGGTGGAGGGCCGTGAGGTGGGCTGGGCCGCCTCCGGCCGCAACGGCGGCTTCTGTGCCGCCTCCCTCACCCACGGTCTGTCCAACGGGCTCACCCGCTGGCCGGACGAGATCAGGAAGCTGGAGGAGCTGGGCGCCCGCAACCTCGACGAGATCGAGGCGGCCGTCGCGCGCTACTCCCTCGACTGCGACTTCGAGCGCAGCGGCGAGATCGACGTCGCCACCGAGCCGCACCAGGCGGCCGAACTGCGCGACTGGCACCAGGAGCTGGAGCGCGAGGGCCTCGCCGAGGGCATCGAGTTCCTCGACACCGAGGCTGTACGGGAACAGGTCGACTCGCCGACCTTCCTGGCCGGACTGCACGACCGCCGCGGTGTCGCCATGCTCCATCCGGCGAAGCTGGCGTGGGGTCTGAAGCGGGCGTGCAAGGAGCTCGGGGTACGGGTGTACGAGCACACGCCCGCCCTCTCCCTGAAGCCGTCCGGCGCCGGCATGGCCGTCCGCACGCCGTACGGATCGGTCCGTGCCCGCCGGGTGGCCCTCGGCACCAACATCTTCCCGAACCTGGTCAAGCGCGTGCGCCCGTACACCGTCCCGGTCTACGACTACGCGCTGATGACCGAGCCGCTCACCGCCGACCAACTGGCGTCCGTCGGCTGGAAGAACCGCCAGGGACTCGGCGACTCGGCCAACCAGTTCCACTACTTCCGGCTGTCGGCCGACAACCGCGTCCTGTGGGGCGGTTACGACGCGATCTACCCCTACGGCGGCCGGATGCGCGCCGAGTACGACGACCGCCCCGAGACCTACGCCAAGCTCGCCGGACACTTCTTCACCTGCTTCCCGCAGCTGGAGGGCGTCCGCTTCTCCCACGCCTGGGGCGGCGCGATCGACACCTGCTCGCGCTTCTCGGCGTTCTTCGGCAGCGCGCACGGGGGCAAAGTCGCCTATGCGGCGGGCTATACGGGCCTCGGCGTGGGCGCCACCCGGTTCGGCGCCGACGTGATGCTCGACCTGCTGGCGGGGGAGCGCACCGAACGCACCGAGCTGGAGATGGTCCGGCGGAAGCCGCTGCCGTTCCCGCCCGAGCCCTTCGCCTGGACCGGCATCGCGCTCACCAAGTGGTCGCTGGCACGGGCGGACACGCACGGCGGCCGGCGCAATCTGTGGCTGAAGACGATGGACCGGCTGGGCCTCGGCTTCGACAGCTGAGGGCGTGCGGTCCCGGACGTGATCCACGGGCGTACGCCCACCTCCGCCGGTGTGACCCGGTCCACTGCCAACTGGTGGCCCGAACCCGCGTAATGCACGGCCCGAACCTCCCTCTCCTCTGTGACGCGACCAGCGTCGACACGAGAGGGAGGTTCCGTCATGACAGGGCCCAAGGCGGCGGTCGAGTGGCTGGCATCCGTGGCTCCGGATCCCGAGGCCTGCCGCTGGGAGTGGGAGCGCAATCCCAGCGGGATCGCGCTGCTGCCGGCGGGGAGGGCCTGGGACGTACTCATCCTGCCGGGCGAGCTCGGCTATCCGACGCTCGACGTGCTGACCCGGGTGATCGACCAACCCGGGCCGGTGCTCGTCGACTTCGGCGACGCCCGGATGGGGTTCTTCGTGCCCGCGGGCACCGCGGCCCGGTGGCTCGGGACGGGGGTGCGCACCGCGGGCCACGGCACCTGGATCGTGGTGCCCTACCCGGGACGGTCGACCGGCGGGGTCCGGTGGCTGGTCCCGCCGGACGGCTCGGGCACGCTCACGGACCCGGCCCTGCTCGAACTGGCCATGCACGAGGCCGCGGCGGGCCTGGCCGGCAACGAGGACCGGCAGCGGTGAGGGGGCCGGGCCCCGCGGCCGTCCGGAGCCGGTTGCCTGTCAGAGGTCTTGACAAGCGAATTGGTCTGGACCAAGTTGGGCGCGCTCCACCCTCCCATCCCCCCATGCCCGGAGGCAGTCGTGGACCGGACCAGACACAACAGACCGTTCGCCCGTCGTCATCGAAGGCTTCTCGCCGTGTGCACGGCCACCGCCCTGGCCCTGCCCGGTCTCGTCACGCTCTCGTCGGCCGCCCGTGCGGCCGACGCGGACCTCGCCAGGAACGGCAGGTTCGAGTCGGGCCTGGACGGTTGGACCTGCACGGCGGGCAGCACCGTCAACTCCCCGGTGCATAGTGGTGGTTCGGCGCTGAAGGCGACCCCGGCCGGCAACGACTTCGCGCAGTGCTCCCAGACCGTGACCGTGAGACCCGACGCGCAGTACACCCTCTCCGGACACGTCCGCGGCAGCTACGTCTACCTCGGCGCGACCGGCACCGGTACGACCGACGTCAGCACCTGGACCCAGTCCGCGGCCGACTGGCAGCAGCTGAGCACCACCTTCCGCACCGGCGCCGCCACCACCAAGGTCACGATCTACACGCACGGCTGGTACGGCACCGGCACCTACTACGCCGACGACCTCTCGCTGACCGGCCCCGGCGTCGACGCCGGGCAGCCGCCGGCCGCGCCCACCGGACTGAAGGCCGGCACGGTCACCTCCTCCTCGGTCGCCCTGTCCTGGACGGCTGTCCCCGGTGCCACCGGCTACGCCGTCCACCGCGACGGAGCGAAGGTGCAGACGGTCACCGGCACCTCGACGACCGTGAGCGGTCTGTCGGCCTCCACGGCGTACTCCTTCCAGGTCACGGCGACGAACGACGCGGGCGAGTCGGCCAAGTCGGCGACGGTCACCGCGACCACCACGGCGGGTTCGGGCGGGGGCGGCGGTCCCTCGGACCTCCCCACCCACGCCCTCGTCGGCTACCTGCACGCGAGCTTCGCCAACGGCGCGGGCTACACACGCATGGCCGACGTGCCGGACAGCTGGGACGTCATCGACCTGGCCTTCGGCGAGCCGACCTCGGTCACCTCGGGCGACATCCGCTTCACCCGCTGCCCGGTCACCGAGTGCCCCACGGTGGAGAGCGATGCCGACTTCAAGGCCGCGATCAAGGCCAAGCAGGCCGCCGGCAAGAAGGTGCTGATCTCGATCGGCGGCCAGAACGGACAGGTCCAGCTCGCCACCGCGGCCGCCCGCGACACCTTCGTCTCCTCGGTGTCGAAGATCATCGACACCTATGGCCTGGACGGCCTGGACATCGACTTCGAGGGCCACTCGCTCTCTCTCGACGCGAGCGACACGAACTTCAAGAGCCCGACCACCCCGGTGGTCGTCAACCTCATCTCGGCGCTGAAGACCCTGAAGGCCAAGTACGGTTCGAAGTTCGTCCTGAGCATGGCCCCGGAGACGTTCTTCGTCCAACTCGGGTACCAGTACTACGGCACGGGCAAGTGGGGCGGCCAGGACCCCCGCGCCGGCGCCTACCTCCCGGTGATCCACGCCCTGCGCGACGACCTGACCCTGCTGCACGTCCAGGACTACAACTCCGGCTCGATCATGGGCCTCGACAACCAGTACCACTCCATGGGCGGCGCCGACTTCCACATCGCGATGACCGACATGCTCCTGACGGGCTTCCCGGTCGCGGGTGACGCGGGCAACGTCTTCCCGCCCCTGCGCCCCGACCAGATAGCCATCGGCATGCCCGCCACCACCAACGCCGGCAACGGCTATGTATCCCCGGCCGAGGTCACCAAGACGCTCGACTGCCTCACGAAGAAGACCAACTGCGGTTCGTACGCCACCCACGGCACCTGGCCGGGCCTGCGCGGCCTCATGACCTGGTCGGTCAACTGGGACCGGTTCGGGGGCTGGGAGTTCTCGCGGACCTTCGACGGGTACTTCGGCTGAGGAAGAGCCACAGGGAGTACAGCAGCACCGCGCAGAGGCACCAACTGGCCACGACGTCCAGCGGCCAGTGGTAGCCGCGCCGGACCAGGCCGAAAGCCACGCACGCGTTCAGGGTCACGCAGACGGTCAGCACCGCGCGGCGGGCGCCCGCGGTGCCGAGCAGGGGAAGGAGGAGCAGCGCCGCGGCGCCGTACGCGATGGCGGCGGTGGCGGTGTGCCCCGAGGGATAGAAGCCGGTGCCGGGCCCCATGACCGGGGGGCCCGGTCGGGCGACGAGTTCCTTCAGCGGCACGATCAGCGCGGGGAGGAGGGCCATCAGCACCGCGGCGGCGGCCGGCGGCAGCCACCATCGGTCCAGACCGTCGGTGCGCCGCCGCCACGCGACGTGACCCAGCGTCAGGGCGAGGACCGGAACCGCCACTTGGATGTTGCCCAGGTCGGCGAGCAACTCGGAGAACCGGTCCGGGTGGACGAGCGCGCCGCTCAGCCGTGCGTCCAGGCCCAGGAGCGGGCCGTCCGCCACGACCTGCCAGGTGATGAGCACGAAGCAGAGGGCGAGCAGGCCGAACAGGAGGGGCACGGGTGGCATGGGGGACAGCCTGTCAGACCGGGTCCGGCCGCCGGATACGTGCTGCGCCGCCTCTGAAGTGCGGCGGGTCCGCGAAGCGGAACAAGGAGAAGGAAGGAGGGTCGGCCGCCCCGGAACAGGGGGGGGTGGTTCCGAGGCGGCCGTCCGGACCGGAATGCCGCGCGCCCCGGGGGGTTTGGGGCGGGCGACCGTCCGATCGGTGAGGAGAACCGAAGCCGGAAGCTCCGGGTGTGTGCGCGAGGGCACGACCAGGGCGAAGCTGGGGAAGCCTCGGCCCGGTGCCACCCACAGTCCCCTGTGGGCGAGGTGTATCTCTGATCTGGTTAGAACCTACGGCAGGGGGTGCGGCTCCGACAGGCGGAATCGCGTCCCGTCATGCACCTCGCACACCTTCTTCACACCCTCCGACCCGGAACGGCGCAGCACCGGAACCAAGCGGAATCCGCCGTGGGCGGTGTCCCGGGTTCCGGTGCTGCGGCGACGCGGATGTCAGATGCGGGAGAAGGCCTGCTCGATGATGTCGAGGCCCTCGTTGAGGAGGTCCTCGCCGATGACCAGCGGCGGCAGGAAGCGGAGGACGTTGCCGTAGGTGCCACAGGTCAGGACCAGCAGGCCCTCCTGGTGGCAGGCCTTGGCGAGCGCGCCGGCCGCCTCCGGGTTCGGCTCCTTGGTGGCGGCGTCCTTGACCAGCTCGATCGCGATCATGGCGCCACGTCCGCGGACCTCGCCGATGATGTCGAACTTCTCGGCCATGGCGCCGAGGCGGGTCTTCATGACCGACTCGATGTGCTTCGCCTTGGCGTTGAGGTCGAGCTCCTTCATCGTCTCGATCGCGCCGAGCGCACCGGCGCAGGCCACCGGGTTGCCGCCGTAGGTGCCGCCCAGGCCGCCCGCGTGCGCGGCGTCCATGATCTCGGCGCGGCCCGTCACGGCGGCGAGCGGCAGACCGCCCGCGATGCCCTTGGCGGTGGTGATCAGGTCCGGGACGATGCCCTCGTCCTCGCAGGCGAACCACTGGCCGGTGCGGCAGAAGCCGGACTGGATCTCGTCCGCGACGAAGACGATGCCGTTGTCCTTGGCGAACTGGCTGATGGCCGGCAGGAAGCCCTTCGCGGGCTCGATGAAGCCGCCCTCGCCGAGCAGCGGCTCGATGATGATCGCGGCGACGTTGTCGGCCCCGATCTGCTTGTTGATCATGTCGATGGCCTGCGCGGAGGCCTCGGCGCCGGCGTTCTCCGGGCCCGTCAGCCAGCGGTAGCCGTAGGCGACCGGCACGCGGTAGACCTCGGGCGCGAACGGGCCGAAGCCGTTCTTGTACGGCATGTTCTTGGCGGTCAGCGCCATCGTGAGGTTCGTCCGGCCGTGGTAGCCGTGGTCGAAGACGACGACGGCCTGGCGCTTGGTGTACGCACGGGCGATCTTGACGGCGTTCTCGACGGCCTCGGCGCCCGAGTTGAACAGTGCGGACTTCTTGGCGTGGTCGCCCGGGGTCAGCTCGGCGAGCGCCTCGGCGACGGCGACGTAGCCCTCGTACGGCGTGACCATGAAACAGGTGTGGGTGAAGTCCTGCAGCTGCGCGGAGGCGCGGCGCACGACGGCCTCGGCGCTCGCGCCGACCGACGTCACGGCGATGCCGGAGCCGAAGTCGATGAGCCGGTTGCCGTCGACGTCCTCGATGATCCCGCCGCCGGCGCGCGTGGTGAAGACAGGGAGCACCGACCCCACACCGGCCGCGACCACGGCGGTGCGTCGGGCCTGCAGCTCCTGCGACTTCGGGCCGGGGATGGCGGTGACGACGCGGCGCTCCTGCGGAAGTGCGGTCATGAGGGGCTCCCTGATGATCTTGTCTTGCGAACCGGACGGTTCCCGGCGAACGCGGGGTGGTCCGGGCGGGGGTGTTTTCGGACGCTTGCCTTCTTTCTTCGCAGGCTAGGGCCGAGGACGGGGGGTCGGCATGCTCCATGTGGGCGTTGTCGGAGGAATCGGTTGTCCGCGGTGGACATAGAGGGGTGGAGGCCGCCCGCTCCGGCCCCGGAGCGGGCCCGGCCGCGTAAACGGTGAACTCGCCCCGCAGGGGCACTAGATTGACTCGCGGACGACGCACGGATCGGCTGGTCAGGGGGCAAGGGCGATGGACAGCGACGGGACCCAGGACGCGCGGGGCACACATGCCAATCCTGTGCCGCGTCCGGCGGGGCCGCCGGACGGGTCGGCGGCGCCGGGAATGCCGTCCGCTCCGCCCCGGCCCGCACGGGCGCCCGGGGTGCCTCCGCTGCCCGACGGGTCGGCTTTCGTGGACTGGGTGCGCGAGCCCCGGCCGGACGCGGCACTCGGCGTGTGGCGGTTCGGGCACCGGCCGCGGCCGGAGGAGGAGCCCGAGCAGATTCCGGCCCGGCAACTGCTGAGCGGCGCCGTGATCGCCTTCCTCGTGGGATGGCTGGTCTGGTCGCTGCTCTGGAACGGCTACCTGGGGGGCTGGTGGGTCCTGCCCCTCGAACTGTTCACCCCGGACTCCTGGCGGCACAGCGACGACCGGGTCGGAAGCGCGTTCTTCCTCTGGTACGGCTACTACACGCTGATCGTCCTCGTCATCATGATCGGCGTCGGGCGGCTCGGCCGATGGAGTGAGGTCTGGCGCCGCTACGGGCTTCCCGCGTGGCGGCGGGCCGCGCCGGTGAACGAGCGCCCGCCCGCCCCCGAGGACGACCCCGTCCAGTGGAACCAGCTCCGCGCGGCCGGCGGCGGCGACGCCGCCGACCGGCTCGCCGCCGAGGCCCGCTCCGGGCTGATGCGCGACGTCGACCACGCCCGGATCGCGCGGGCCTGGCAGGGCGTACGCAGCGGGCGGCACAGCCTCGCCACCTTCACCGGGGCGGTGCTGAAGGACGGCTCCGCCGCCTGCCTGCACCCTTCCGGGGAGCGCGACCTGCCCGGGCGGCTCGCGCGCCACGACCTCGTCACCGGGCAGGTACGGCTCGGCACGACCGCCGACGACGCGCGCAATCCCTACGCCTACCGCGGCACCGGACTCGCCCTCGGACCCGAGCTGCTGGGCACCTCGCTGCTCGCCGTCGGGCCCCCCGGATCCGGCAAGACCGGCAGCGTCGTCTGGCCGCTCGCCGAGTCGCTGTGCCTGCACGCCCTCGCCGGGCGGGCCGCCGTGGTCGTGGTCGGTGCGGCCGGCGCCGGGCTCGGGCCCGTCGACGCGTACGACGTCGTCGTACGGATCGGGAATCCCGAGTCCGTGTACGACCTGGACCTGTACGGCGGCACCACCGACCCCGACGAGGCCGCGGCCGTGCTCGCCGAGGCGCTCGTCGGTGATCTAGCCGACCCGCACCCCGGAGGCGACAGCCGGCGGTCCACCACCGTGCTCGCCCAGCTGCTCGGGCCCTTCCAGGCCGTCCACGGCAGGTTCCCGTCCGTGCCCGAGCTGCGGCAGCTGCTCGACGGGGCCCCCGGACCCCTCGGCGCGCTCCGCAGCGGTCTCCAGGACACGGGACAGGAGTCGCTGCTGCGGGAACTCGACGCCCGCGAGAGGCAGTTGGGGCATCCGGGGGACGTCGGAGGAGTGCTCGCCGACCGGGTCGCGCTGCTCGACCGGCCCGCGTTCGCCGGCTTCTTCGACACCTCGGGGCAGTCGCGGCCCTTCTCGCTGCGCGCCCTCGACCATCCGGTGCGGGTCCGGATCGATCTGCCGGCCCGTGGTCACGCCGACGCCTCCCGGATTCTCGCGCGGCTGGTGCTCGCGCAGTTCACGGCCAGCGTCGCGGTACGCGAGGACCGGTCGCTGTTCGCCTGCCTCGTCCTCGACGACGCGAGCGGCGTCGTCACCCCCGAGGCGGTACGGGGCATCCAGCGGCTGCGGTCCGGCAACGCGGGAGCGGTCCTGACGCTGCGCACCCTCGACGACGCCCCCCGGCCGCTGCGCAGCCCCCTGCTCGGGGCCATCGGCTGCCGGATGGCCCTGTCCGGGCTCACCCCCTGGGACGGGCAGGACTTCGCCGAGGTCTGGGGCAAGGAGTGGATCGAGGCGCGTGACGTCACCGACCGGCAGATCATCGCCGAGACGCCCGCCGGCAAGGCCGTGCACATGCTGCGCCGGGTGATCACCGGCAACGCCCCGACCGCGCGGGCCGTCACCGTGCGTCAGGTCGAGCGGGAGCGCTGGTCCGCGTCCGAACTGGCCCACGGGGTGCCGCCGGGGCACGCGGTGCTGTCGCTGACCAGCGTGAAGGGCGAGCACGCGCCCCCGCTGCTGGTGGACCTGCGGGGCTGACCGGAGCGGGTCGAAACGCGCCGCCGGGCGGTCGGCCCCGCCTCCCGGGACCCGGTCGGCGGGCCGCGTGGACACCGGGACCCGCTGACCAGGACGTATGGACAGGAACACACGGGGCGACCGTACGGTGAGGCAGAATCGACACAGGCCGTTCATACGCGGCGGACAAAAGATCACAGAGATCACACAGACCTGAAGGCCTCATGCCCCCCACGCTCGCCTCGCTCGTCCACCACTCCGCGCTCAAGCTCACGGTGCGCGCGGGCGAGGACCGCCTGGACGTGCCCGTCCGCTGGGCACACGTCAGCGAGCTCGCCGACCCCGTGCCGTACATGGAGGGCGGGGAACTGCTGCTGATCACCGCGCTCAAGCTGGACGCGGACGATCCCGACGTCATGCGGCGCTACGTGAAGCGGCTGGCCGGTGCCGGAGTCGTCGGGCTCGGCTTCGCCGTCGGGGTCAACTACGAGGAGATCCCGAAGGCGCTCGTCGACGCGGCCGAGGAGGAGGGGCTGCCGCTCCTCGAAGTACCCCGGCGCACCCCCTTCCTCGCCATCAGCAAGGCCGTGTCCGCCGCCATCGCGGCGGATCAGTACCGGGCCGTCACCGCCGGATTCGCGGCACAGCGCGAACTCACCAAGCAGGCGCTGAGCGACGGACCGGAGGGACTGCTCACCGCGCTCGCCGGACAGGTCGACGGATGGGCGGCGCTCTACGACGCGTCCGGCGCCGTCGTCGCCACCGCGCCGGACTGGGCGGGCCGCCGCGCCGCGCGGCTCACCCCGGACGTGGAGCGGCTGCGGGAGCGCCCGGCGCCCGCGAGCGCGGTGGTGGGCGGGGAGGACCGCGTCGAACTGCACTCACTCGGAACGGGACGCAGGCCGCGCGCCGCGCTCGCCGTCGGGACCGCCGGATCCCTCGGCACCGCCGAGCGCTACGCCGTGCACTCGGCGATCGCCCTGCTGACGCTCACCACCGAGCGGTCGCGATCCCTGTACGCCGCCGAGCAGCGGATCGGCGCGGCCGTGCTCGGCATGCTGCTCGCCGGGGAACCCGACCACGCCCGGGCCGTCGCCGGGGACCTCTACGGCGAACTGCTCGACGCGCCCTTCCGGCTGATCATCGCCGAGACGGTGTCCGCCTCGGCCGGGCGGGCGCACGCCGACGGGCACGCGCGCGTGGGGGCCGCCGCGCCCGCGAAGACCCCGGTCGCCGTGCCCGACGTCAACGGCGATCCGCTCGGCGGCCTCGCCGAGGTCGTCGAATCCGCCGCCGCGCGTGCCGGGGAGTCCGTGCTCGTCGTGCCCGACGGGGAGCGGCTGGTCGTCCTCGCTGTGGACGGGGGCGCCGCGGTCGCCGCCTGCGGGGACTACGCCGTGGTGCTGGAGGCGGCGCGGACCGCCCCGCGCGAGCTGCCCGCCGGGGCCACCGGGGACGAGGACGAACTCGTCGTCGGGCTGTCGGCACCCGCCGGTCCGATCGCCGCCCGTGCCGCCTACAAACAGGCCGAACAGGCCCTGTCCGTCGCCCGGCGGCGGGGCCGGTTCCTGGTCGAGCACGAGGAACTGGCCGCCGGGTCCGTGCTGCCGCTGCTCGCGGACGACGCGGTGCGGGCCTTCGCGGACGGGCTCCTGCGGGCGCTCCACGAACACGACGCCACCGGGCGCGGAGACCTGGTCGCCTCGCTGCGGGCCTGGCTGTCGCGCCACGGCCAGTGGGACGCGGCGGCCGCCGATCTGGGGGTGCACCGGCACACGCTGCGCTACCGGATGCGCAGGGTCGAGGAGATCCTCGGACGCTCACTCGACGACGCGGACGTCCGCATGGAACTCTGGCTGGCCCTGAAGGCCACGACCGCACCGGGGGAGTGAGCCGGTTCCCGCCGCGGACGCCTGCTTGAACCCCGACCGGCCGTGTGAGGGCCGAGGCGCTCGGCACGAGGATCGGTGACCTCGGAGGCCCGCGGGCAGGGGTCGCCGGGCGATCAGGCCAAACCGGCGCACCCCGCACCCCGACTGCTACGCGCCGGACAAACGACCGGCGGTGGTCCCGGCCCTACCGTGGACGGGAAAGCGCAGGACCACCAGAAACACCCCACGACATGGAAGGGCCGGGACTCGCACATGACTTCCCCCCACGCCTTCTGGCTCGCCGGCCGCCAGGCCACCGGTGAGACCACGTTCGACGTCACCTCGCCGTGGGACGGCCGGGTCGTCGGTCAGGTCAGTGTGCCCACCGAGGCGCAGGTCGAGGAGGCCGTGGCCGCGGCCCACGCCGTGCGGGACGAGTTCGCCGCCACGCCGGCCCATGTACGCGCCGCCGCCCTCGACCATGTCTCGCGCCGCCTCGCCGAGCGCACCGAGGAGATCGCGCAGCTCATCTCCGCCGAGAACGGCAAGCCGATCAAGTGGGCCCGCGGCGAGGTCGGCCGCGCGGTGTCCGTGTTCCGGTTCGCCGCGGAGGAGGCCCGCCGCTTCAACGGCGGCGAGGCCCAGCGTCTCGACACCGACGCGGGCGGTCAGGGCCGGCTCGCCCTCACCCGCCGCTTCCCCAAGGGTGTGGTCCTCGGTATCGCGCCGTTCAACTTCCCGCTGAACCTGTGCGCCCACAAGGTCGCCCCGGCCATCGCCGCGGGTGCCCCGATCATCCTGAAGCCGGCGCCCGCGACCCCGCTCTCCGGCCTGATCATCGGTGACCTGCTGGCGGAGACCGACCTTCCGGCCGGTTCGTGGAGCATCCTGCCGGTCGCCAACGAGCGGATGCCCGCCCTGGTACAGGACGAGCGACTTCCGGTCATCTCCTTCACCGGGTCCGAGACGGTCGGTTACGCGATCATGGACTCGGTGCCGCGCAAGCACTGCACCCTGGAGCTGGGCGGCAACGGCGCGGCCGTCGTCCTCGCCGACTTCGCGAGTGACGCGGACCTGGACTGGGCCGCGACCCGCATCGCGACCTTCTCCAACTACCAGGGCGGCCAGTCCTGCATCTCGGTGCAGCGCGTGATCGCGGACGCGTCGGTGTACGAGCGGCTGCTCCCGCGCATCGTCGCCGCCGTCGAGGCGCAGGTCACCGGCGACCCGTCCGACGACACCACGGATGTCGGCCCGCTGGTCAGCGAGGCCGCCGCCCAGCGCGTCGAGTCGTGGGTGGACGAGGCCGTCGCGGCCGGCGCCGTGCTGCTCACCGGCGGCAAGCGGGACGGCGCCTCCTACGCGCCGACCGTGCTCGCCGATGTGCCGGCCGATGTCACGATCTCCTGCGAGGAGGTCTTCGGACCGGTCCTCACCGTGCAGAAGGTGGAGGGCGAGGCCGCCGCGTTCGCCGCCGCCAACAACTCCAAGTACGGCCTGCAGACCGGTGTGTTCACGCACGACCTGCAGACAGCGTTCCGCGCCCACCGTGCGCTGGAGGTGGGCGGTGTCGTGATCGGCGACGTGCCGTCCTACCGCGCCGACCAGATGCCGTACGGCGGCGCGAAGCAGTCCGGTGTCGGCCGCGAGGGCGTCAGGTTCGCGATGGACGACTACACCTACGAGCGTGTGCTGGTGCTGACGGGTCTCGCCCTCTGACGGCAGACCTTCCCGAAGCCGACGGCCCGAGCCCGCTGTGCGGGGGCTCGGGCCGTCGGTGTATCGGGACCTGACCCCGGCGCGGCAAGGCTCCGGCCGTCGGGTCACGGCGAGGCTCCGGCCGTCGGCATGCCGGGACGTGACCGAAAACGGCATGTCTAGTGACAATCGTTTTCAGATAACGTCACCGATGCAGGGGTCCGGCAC
>NZ_JBHWVI010000113.1:0-27845 GCF_042737005.1 Streptomyces sp. NPDC060027 | reverse complement strand
CCCCGGTCACCTCCGTGGTCGTGCTTCGCGAGGCCGCGCCCGACGCGTACGCGGTTGGGCGGTTCGACGACCATCAGGAGGGCGAGACGCGCGACGGGCCAGGTGCTGAGCGGCAGGAGGAACGGCAGGAAGAGGAAGACCCCCGTGAGGTGTCAGTCCTCCGTACCACCGGCCGCCCCGCGCGGCACTCCCGGATCATCGCTCCCCCGGGTCGCACCGCCCCCGCCCGCGGCGCCGTTCGCCCGCGTCGCCTCAGCCGTGGGTGCCGCCTCCAGCAGCGTGCGCAGCACCTGTTCGTCGTCCGGCGGCAGCGCGGTGACGAAGCTCGCGAGCACGGCCTCGCGGTCGTGCTCGCCGTCGAGGAGCCGGCGCATCTTGAGCGCGGCGAGGCCTGCGATGTCGGCGGTGGGCGTCCAGACGAAGGACCGTCCCCGCCGCTCGCGGGCCACCGCGTCCTTCGCGAGCAGCCGGGTCAGGATGGTGGCCACGGTGGTGTAGGCGAGGTCGCCGTCGAGGCGTTCCTGCACCCAGGCGGCGGTCACCGGGACATCGCTCCCGCGCAGGGCGGCGAGCACCTGGACCTCCAACTCGCCCTGCCCACGGCGCCGGTACCGGGGCGGCAGGTCCTCGCGGTCGCGGTGCCCCATCTCCCTCTCCCTCCGGCTGTCGCGTGTCGGATCACGCTACCTGGCCGTCGCGGGTGCGCCTGCCCTTCCGGTGCGCGATCTCGCCGAGGAGCACGTCGACGGCGATGAACACGGCGAGCGGGATGCCGAGCAGGGGGACGAAGTAGCCGAGGACGGCGACGGTCGCGAGCGCCGGGACCAGGCTCTGCGGCGGTACGTGCTGCCAGGCGCCGCGCGGGATCGGCCGGCCGAACGCGGAGGCCCGGCCGCGCAGCCACCACATGCGGTAGCCCCACACGATGAGCAGGATCAGCGACAGCGCGAGCGCCATCAGGGCGATCTGGTTGACCAGGCCGAAGAGCGTCCCGGTGTGGGCGTCGATGCCCCAGCGGGTCAGCTTGGCGAGCAACGGGTAGTCGGCGAAGCGGAGTTCGTCGACGACCTTGCCGCTCGCCGGGTCCACGGCCACCGCGTCCTGCTTCTCGGGCCAGCTGCGCTGGATCTGCTTCACCACGTACGCCGAGGAGGCGTCGGCGGGCGGGACGATCTCGACGGGGTCGCCCAGGCCCTCGGCGCGGGCGGCCGCGAGGATCGTGTCGAGTTCCTTCGGGGTGGCGGCGTCCTTGCCGGCGCCGGTTGCCGAGCCGTTGTGGCTCCCGTGGTCGCCGCCGGCCGCCGCCGAGATCGAGGGGGTGGCCTGGTGGAGCGCGGTCCGAAGGGTGTCGATGTTGGCTCCGGCGTACGTCGACCAGGTCAGGCCGGTCGCGGAGAGGAAGACGAATCCGACGGCCGCCCAGACGCCGATCGTGCCGTGCAGTCCGAGGGTGCGGCGGCGCCCGCTGGTCCCGCGCACCTTGCGCTGTGCCCTGCGTCGGCCGAACCACAGCGCGAGGCCGCCGCCCGCGATCACCCACAGCCAGCTCGCGGCGAGTTCGCTGTACAGCCGGCCGGTCTCGCCCAGATGGAGATTGCCGTGCAGCCCGTCGAGCCAGGTGCGCAGCGGCAGCGCCCCGGTCGAGCCGTACTGCTCCAGCGAGCCGCGCACCTTCGCGGTGTACGGGTCGACGAACACCGCGAGGCTGTGGTCGGGGCCGACACCCGGGACGCCGGAGAGCAGGACCCGCGTCGTGGCGTCCGCTTCCGGGGAGGGGCGGACGGCCGAGACCGTGCCCTCGGGGTGGGCCTTGCGGGCCGCCGCGACCTGCTCGGACAGCGGCAGCTTGTGGTCACCGGCGGGAACGGTCAGTTCGTGCGCGTACAGGATCTTCTCGGCCTGGAAGGACGCGGCGTACAGCAGACCCGTGGTGGCGGCCACCAGCAGGAACGGAGCGACGAGCACGCCCGCGTAGAAGTGCAGACGCAGGATCAGCGGGCGCAGGACGGACCGGACACTTCGGACCGGCGCGGGGGCGGCGGACTGCGGGGACGCGTCCGTCGTCGGGGCGGGAGCGGTGGACATCGGCGGTGTTCTCCGGTTGTGCGGGGGACGGAAAGAAGCCGTGGGCCGGGGAGTCGGGCTCCCCTTCGCCGGTGGCGGTCCAGTAGTCGGAGCGCGGAGGCGGCCAGTTCCCGCGCTCTCGTGTGGCCTGCGTCACACAGGGAAGTCGCGGGGCTCGCCCGGCGCCGCCTCGATCGGCTCGATCCGGCTTGGCATCCTGGCTCGATGGCATCCGAACGTGACCCCAGTGTCTTCCGCACCTCCCTGACCGACCTGGTCGAGGAACTTCTCGCCCACGAGGGTCCGTTGCCGATCGTCGCGGCCGGTGACCCCGTGCTGCGCCGGGGCGCCGAGCCGTTCGACGGGCAGCTGGACCCGAACCTGCTGGCCCGGTTCGTGGCCGCCCTGCGCGCCACCATGCACGCGGCGCCGGGTGTCGGGCTCGCCGCGCCGCAGGTCGGCGTGCCGCTGCGGCTCGCCGTCATCGAGGACCCGGCGCCGGTGTCGGAGGAGGTGCGCCGCGCGCGCGGGCGGGTGCCGCAGCCGTTCCGGGTCCTGGTCAATCCGTCGTACGAGGGGATCGGTTCGGGGCGGGTGGCGTTCTTCGAGGGCTGCCTGAGCGTTCCGGGCTGGCAGGCCGTGGTGGCCCGGCACACCGAGGTGCGGCTGACCGCGCTGGACGAGCACGGGCGACCGGTCGACGAGGTGTTCAGCGGCTGGCCCGCGCGCATCGTCCAGCACGAGACGGACCACTTGGACGGCACGCTCTACCTCGACCGCGCGGAGCTGCGCTCGCTGTCCTCGAACCGGGCGACGTCGGAACTCTGGGCCCAGCCGACACCGGAGCACGCGGCCGAGGCGCTGGGCTTCAGCCTGCCGGACTGACACCCCGGGCGGCACGGTCACTGCGGGTGGGTCGGCTCCTGCCCGTCGGGCCACAGAGCGGCGAGAGGGGCCGTCCAGCATGATCACCGGAAGCGCGCCGGCCGCGATGTACCAGCTCGGGCCGGCTGACGGACTCACCGGTGGCGGAGCGGACCGCCTGCTCGATCTGGGTCTACAGGTCGGTGTCGGCGGCGACTTCCCGCAGTACGACGCATACGACGAGGAAGTCGGCGGGAGGAAGACGGGCCGCCAGCACCTGGGTGAGGACCGACTTGCCCGAGCCCGGCTGGCCCAGCACGATCAGCGGGGCGCGCACAGCCCACCGACGTCAGGTGCCCCAGCAGGAACGCATCCAGGTCATCGCGCACCGGCCGCTCCTGCCACCAGCTCTCGGTGGCGAACGGGTCGGACGGGCCCACGTCGCAGACCCGGAAGTCCGGATCGACGTACGCGGCGCCCAGCGCGGGCAAGCTCGTCCCGTCCAGGGCATCGCGGGAGGTGAGGATCGGACGACAAGCACCGTCGCGTGAGCACGCGCCAGAGCGATGATCCAGGCGTCGGCAGGTCTGCGCTCCGCGATCGGCGCGAGGAGTTCCCGCAACCCCTCCAGGGAGGCGCTCACCGTCCCCGGTCGCGCCCGTGTCGCCTGGTGATCCACCAGGTTGACCCAGAAGGCGACCTCCGGGCAGTCAAGCGCCAACCGGTGTTCGGCGGCCGTCAGCTCAAGCTCCCGCGGATCGCACGGCAGCTCCGTCTCGGAGAGAGCCTCGAAATACGCGGCGAGAACCACCACCGCGTGGGCCGCGGCCAGGCGCTCGCTGCGATCGCCTCGACCGTACGCTCCTCCGACGCCCCCAGCAGGCGAATGGCATCCCGATGACTCAGCCCCACCCCAACCCCCGGCCCGAGGCCGCAACGCCGAGAGCCCACCGCTCTAGGGGATCGCCATTCCGGGGCCGTTGTCGCCGCTCAGGTTCTCGCCGAACAGCGCCTTCGCCGCCGGTGCCCCGATGTCCGTCGGGTTCAACGCGACCGAGTTCGAGGCGGTCAGGCCGGAGGCGGTGCCGCGCAGCAGCCACACCGCGCCGCCGTTCACGACGCTGCCCAGGTTCTCGCCCGGCGCGCCCACGACCAGGTCGGCCTTGCCGTCGCCGGTCATGTCGAGCAGTCGTGCCGAGCCGCCGAACAGGTCGCCGGCCTCCGCGACACCCGGAACGCCCGCCGTGTCCTGGTGGAACGCCCGCGCGCCCGTGCCGGTGAGCCCGGCCCTGCCGCCCTTGAGCAGCACCACGGCGCCTGCCTTCTTCTTCGAGCCGATCGCTTCTCCGGGGACGCCGACGGCCAGGTCGGGGTATCCGTCGCCGTTCGCGTCGCCCGCGCTCAGCCGCCCGCCGAACTGGTCGCTCTTCTCGCTCACCCCGGGCACGCCCGCCGTGTTCTGCGTGATCGTCTGCGTGCGGGTCTGACTGGGGCCGGACGGCGAGCCGTAGTAGATCTTGACGGTAACGGGGTCTTCCTCGGTCTCGGTGTCACCGTTGGGGAAGAGCCGGGTGGCCAGGTCTGCGTAGCCGTCCTGGTCGAAGTCGGCGACGGCGGTGCTGGACGAGGAGGTGAGCCGCTGCGGGACGGTGGACAGGCCGTCCTTGGTGCCGAGCCACAGCTTGCCGCCCTCGGCGTGGTTCTCGTAGACGTAGAAGGTCGCGAGGTCCTCGATGCCGTCGCCGTTGAAGTCGCCCGCGGCGGTGGAGTCGATGGTGTTGTCGGTGCTGAACACCTGCAGCCGCTGCTCGCGGGCGGGAGAGCCGTCCCGGTCGAAGGGGCCGTAGAGCACGTCGTGGTAGTCGTAGGAGTCCTCGCTGTTGCCCATGAACAGGTCCGTGTGCCCGTCACTGTCGAAGTCGCCCGCGGTGATGTCCTCGCCGACCTGGGCGTTCGCCGGTGCGTCGATGCGGACGGCATCCTGGCCGGAGATGCCGAGCTTTCGTCCCCACAGGACGATCACCGATCCGCCGATGTTGTTCTCCGGCCGGTACTCGCGGGTGACCAGGGCCAGGTCGGTCAGGCCGTCGCCGTCCAGGTCGCGGGCGATCATGTCATAGCCGAAGACCGTGTTGTCGCCGGAGACGCCGGGCACACCAGGGGTGTCCTGGGTGATGACCATGGTGCGGGCGGGGTCGAGGCCGTGCGCGGTGCCGTAGCTGATCGTGATGTAGCCGGCCCACGTATGACCACCGACTGTCCCGCCGGGGGCTGCGACGGCGACGTCCTGGTAGCCGTCGCCGTTGAAGTCCTCGCGCACGCCGGCGGCGCCGTCCTTCGCGGACGCGGTGCCCGCGACGATCGGTATGCTGAACGACCCGATCAGCGCGGCGGCTACGGCGGTCGACAGTGCGGGTCTGCGGATGCCCACGGTTCCTCCTTTGAGCGCGCGATGTCGAGACGTGCGCGCGAATGTGATTCACCTGCGAGACACGCGGCAACGGCTGATGGTTGTGCGGTGAACGGCGGTTGAACGGACGGAGAGGCGGCCGTCCGGATACGCAGCCTCACCCCGGGGCCGCGGTCGCGGTATCCCGTCCGATCCTTTTCCCCACCACTGGTCGTGTCGCGGGTTGACCTTCACATCAGTGTGCTGGTTGTGCAATCGAGTCATGGACAGGGAATCGATGAACCCCGGCTCGTTTCGGCTCGGCCTGGCGTTGGAGGGCACGGGTTGGCACCCTGCCTCGTGGCTGTTGTCGTCGGTGACGGCTGCCGAAGAGGTCTTCAAGGGCGGCTACTGGACGGACTGGGGACGCGCGGCCGCGTCAGGTGGCGTCGACTTCGTCACGCTCGAGGACGGACTGAGCCTGCAGACCGACCGGTTCGGTACAGCCGACCAGGCCGATGACCGGGTGCGCGGCAGGCTCGATCCGATCGTCACCGCAGCGGTCCTGCTGGCGACGACAGACATCGGCGAGGTGGTGGTCTCGCGCAACGTGACACACAGCAACCCGTTCCACGTCGCCGTCCAGATGGCATCCCTGGCGGCAATCGGGCCGGGCCGGGTGACGTGGCGACCGCAGGTTTCCGCCGACGCGCGCGATGCCGCGGTGGTCGGTGGACCGGCGACGCCTCAGCTGCGGCCCGAGGACGTGTACGTCCCGACGCGCATCGCACGCCGGCTCCGGGACCTCTTTCGTGATGCCGAGGACTACGTGCGAACAGTGCGCGAGTTGTGGAAGACGTTTCCCGCCGAGAGCCTGAGCTCCGGGGACACGTTCCTGCACCGGGACATGGTCGCCCCGTTGCGGCTCACCGGGAGGGAAAGATACCCGGCGGCCGGCCCGCTGACCGTCCCGGTGCCGAGCAGCCCGAAGGTCGCGGTGCTCGCGCACCATGCCCTGGAACCGTATCGACTCGCCGCCGCCGTCGCGGACCGGGTCTTCGTGACTCCGTCGCAGGAGCATCCGATTCCCGCGCTCCTGACGGCGTTTCGAGAGATCGAGACGCTGACGCCGGACGCCACCGGGACCGAGGTGTACGCGGATGTGGCGGTTGTCCTGGGCGACACCGACGAGCACGCGAAGGCCAGGCTGGCGCGGCTGAACGAAGCCGCCGGCTTCGTCTGGGCACCGGACACGCAGGTGTTCGTCGGAACCGCGGACCACCTCGCCCTGGAACTCGCCCGCTGGCGTGAACAGTTCGGCCTGAGCGGGGTCCGGCTGCGCCCCGCGGTGCTTTCGGACGACGGCGCGAGGATTGTTAAGGACGTCGTCCGGTGAGGAACTCGATTCGGGCACTGCGCAGTTGATCAGACGCTGCCCAGCCGACCCGGCGCGACCGGGGCGCGATGGTGCTCCACCTCGGCCAAGTACTCGGTCATCGCGTTCCGGTTGCGGGTGAGCACCTCGATCCGGTCGGTGAGCTTGTCCCGCTCCGAGGTCAGCAACGCCAGCATCTCCGGGGTCGCGTCCGGGAAATGAATGGACCTGGGCTTGTCCAGGCACGGCAGGATCTGCTTGATGACCCGGGTCGGCAACCCCGCTGCCAGCAGACCGCGTATCTGCTTCACGCGGTCCACATACCGGGCGTCGTAGTCACGGTATCCGTTCGTCGTCCGATCCGGCACGATCAGACCTTGCTCCTCGTAATACCGCAGCAGACGCCGGGACACGCCCGTCAGGCGGCACAGTTCACCGATCCGCACAGGCTCCAGATTAGCCGCGCGGCCCGAGCTTGACCATCACATCAATGTGAGGGTTTCACGATCAGTGCATGACGACCACAACAGCCTCTCCCGCACGACGTGATGTCCTGCCGTGGTCCGCGCTCCTGGCACTGGGCACCGCGGTCTTCATCACCAGCCTGACCGAGACCCTCCCGGCGGGCGTCCTCCCGCAGATGTCCTCCTCCATCGGCGTCAGCTCCGGTGCGGCGGGCCAGACCGTCACCGTGTACGCCACCGGTACAGCCCTCACCGCCATACCGTTGGCCGCCGCCACGGCGGGAATTCGGCGCAAGCCGTTGCTGCTGAGCGCCATGGCCGTCTTCCTGGTCGCGAACACGCTCACGGCTGCCGCGCCCGGCTACGCGGTCCTGCTCGTCTCACGGTTCCTCGCCGGCGTCGCCGCCGGACTCGCATGGGCCATCCTCGCCGGATACGCGCGGCGTATCGCGCCTCCTGGCCAGGAAGGACGGGCCATCGCGATCGCGATGACCGGGATCCCCCTGGCGCTGTCGCTAGGAGTTCCCGCCGGGACACTGATCGGTCAACAGATCGAGTGGCGAGCGTCCTTCGCCGCCGTCTCGGTGGTCACCCTCGCCGTCCTCGGGTGGATCAGCTTCAGCGTTCCCGCCATCAGCCGGCCGACGACACCGGCCGACGAGCCGAAGCCGACCACCCTGCAGACACTGCGGGTCCCCGGGGTCACCGCCACCATGGTCGTCGTCGCGACCTTCGTCCTCGGCCACACGATCCTCTACGCGTACATCGCGCCGTACCTGCGGCACGCCGGCCTCGCCACCGCGGTGGACGCGATCCTGCTGGCCTTCGGCATCGCGTGCCTGGTCAGCATCTGGTACACCGGCCGTCACATCGACCGACACCTTCGCGGGCTCGCGCTGACCGCCGCGACGCTGTTCACCGTCGCCACGGCCGCCTTCGCCACCACCACGGCACAGACCGTCGTCTGGGTCGCGGCCGTCGTGTGGGGCCTGGGATGGGGCGGTACACCCACACTCCTTCAGACCGCGGCCATTCATGCCGGGATGCGACGCGGCCCAGCCGTCGCCGACACCGCGCAAGCCATCCTTGTGACCTTGTGGAACGCCGCCATGGCACTCGGCGGCATCATCGGCGGCGTACTCCTGCAGCGTGTCGACATCACCGCCGACGCCGTCGCCGCGGCTGGGCTCGGAGTCCTCAGCCTGGCCGCGATCACACTCACGCGAAGGCATGCCTTCGCCACAACGAACCAGGACGCACCGTGACACACGAACGCCGCATGTCGGGAGGAATGCCTCCGGCAAGGAGGCCGACAGCGGCCGGGTCCTTCTTGAGACTTGATGGCATGCGGTCGCCGCGACGACCCGCCATCGTGTTGTGGGCGACACACCTCGCGTGAAACAAGTCACGGTTGTGTGCTGTGCCAAACAACCTGCTCCAGCATGTAAGTTCCTGCGTCCAAGGGGTGCGGACTCCCCCGGATCTCACATTCGTGCCAGCACATCTGCGTCCCCTGAGGGAGACATCGCCATGCCCGCACAAGAATCGGCCCACCATCCGCCCCAGCGCATCGGAGTGGTGGCCGAGTCCACTCCCGGGGAGACCCGTGTCGCGGCGACGCCCGCCACAGTGCGCCAGTTGGTGGGGCTGGGCTACGACGTCGTCGTCGAGTCGGACGCCGGCACGGCGTCAGGCTTCGCGGACGACACCTACGGTGACGCGGGAGCGCAGATAGGCGACGCCTGGCAGGCGGACGTCGTACTCAAGGTCAACGCCCCTTCGCCGGGCGAGATCGCGCGCGTGCCCGACGGCGCGACGCTGATCGGGCTGATCAGCCCGGCCCAGCGGTCGGACCTCCTCGCGGAGCTCGCGAGCCGGCCGGTGACCGTACTGGCCCTGGACGCGGTACCGCGGATCTCGCGGGCGCAGTCGATGGACGTGCTCAGTTCCATGGCCAACATCGCGGGCTACCGAGCCGTGATCGAGGCGGCGCACGTGTTCGGGCGCTTCTTCACCGGCCAGGTGACGGCCGCGGGCAAGGTCCCGCCGGCGAAGGTGCTGGTGGCCGGCGTCGGTGTGGCCGGGCTGGCTGCCATCGGCGCCGCCTCCAGTCTCGGGGCCATCGTTCGGGCGACCGATCCACGACCGGAAGTGGCCGACCAGGTGCGGTCGTTGGGCGGCGAGTACCTCGCGGTGGACGTCGCGCAGGAGGAGAGCACCGACGGCTACGCCAAGGCGACCTCCGCCGACTACGACCGCGCCGCGGCCGAGCTGTACCACGGGCAGGCGAAGGACGTGGACATCGTCATCACGACCGCGCTGATCCCGGGCCGTCCCGCTCCGCGCCTGCTCACGGCGGAGGATGTCGCGGCGATGAAGCCCGGCAGCGTCATCGTCGACATGGCCGCGGCCCAGGGCGGCAACGTCGCGGGAACCGTCGCGGGCCGCACCGTGGTCACCGACAACGACGTGACCATCATCGGCTACACCGATCTCGCGTCCCGGCTGCCCACCCAGGCCTCACAGATGTTCGGCACCAACCTGCTGAACCTGCTCAAGCTGCTGACGCCGGGCAAGGACGGTCGGCTGGTGATCGACTTCGAGGACGTGGTCCAGCGGGCGGTGACCGTGGTGCGCGAGGGCGAGATCACCTGGCCTCCGCCGCCCGTGGCGGTCTCGGCCTCGGCTGCCGCGCAGCCCGCCCCCGTGGCGGCGGTCGCACAGCCGAAGGAGTCGCGACTCACCCCGGCGGCCCGGTTCGGGCTGATCGGCGCGGGCATGCTGGCGATGTTCGCCCTGGTCGCCTTCGCACCGGCGCAACTCGCGGCGAACTTCACGGTCTTCGCGCTGGCGGTGGTGATCGGCTACTACGTGATCGGGAAGGTGCACCACGCGTTGCACACGCCGCTGATGTCCGTCACCAACGCGATCTCCGGGATCGTGGTGATCGGAGCGCTGGTGCAGATCGGGCATGAGAGCGCGGTCGTCACCACGCTCGCGTTCGTGGCGATCCTGCTGACGAGCGTGAACATCTTCGGCGGCTTCGCCGTCACCCGCCGCATGCTGTCCATGTTCTCGAAGGGCTGAGCCGCCATGACTACAACCACAGCCTCCCACGCCGCGGACCTGGTCGCCGCCCTGCTGTTCATCCTCAGCCTGGCGGGGCTGTCCCAGCACCGCACCTCCCGTGCCGGTGTCGTGTACGGCATCGCCGGCATGGCCCTCGCCCTGGTCGCCACCGTCGTGCTCGCGGCACAGAGCATCACCGCGGGCGCGGTCGCGCTGATCGTGGTCGCGATGGTGCTCGGCGCCGTGATCGGCATCTGGCGAGCGCGGCAGGTCGAGATGACCCAGATGCCCGAACTCATCGCCGTACTGCACAGCTTCGTCGGTCTCGCCGCGGTCCTGGTCGGCTGGAACAGCTACCTGGAGGTCGAGGCGCACGGAACCGCGCAGACACACGTCACGGCCGACCTGCTGGAGATCCACCACGCGGAGGTGTTCATCGGCATCTTCATCGGCGCGGTCACCTTCACCGGCTCGATCGTCGCGTTCCTCAAGCTGTCGGCGCGGGTCAAGTCCCGTCCGCTGGTTCTGCCGGGCAAGAACGTGCTCAACATCGCGGCGGTGGTGGCGTTCGTGGCGCTGACGGCCTGGTTCACGATCAGCCCGAGCCTCGGTCTGATGATCGCCGTGACCGTGCTCGCGCTCGTCCTGGGCTGGCATCTCGTCGCCTCGATCGGCGGCGGCGACATGCCCGTCGTCGTCTCCATGCTCAACAGCTACTCCGGCTGGGCCGCGGCGGCGGCGGGATTCCTGCTCGACAACAACCTGCTGATCGTCACGGGCGCGCTGGTCGGTTCCTCGGGTGCCTACCTGTCCTACATCATGTGCAAGGCGATGAACCGGTCCTTCTTCTCGGTCATCGCGGGCGGCTTCGGCATCGAGGCGGCCGCGGACGGGAACGAGGAACAGGGCGAGCACCGCGAGGTCCACGCCCAGGAGGTGGCTGAGCTCCTGGCGCAGGCCCGGTCCGTCGTCATCACCCCCGGGTACGGCATGGCCGTGGCACAGGCGCAGCACCCGGTCGCCGAGCTCACGCGTCAACTGCGGGAGCGCGGCGTGGAGGTCCGCTTCGGCGTCCACCCCGTGGCGGGCCGGCTGCCCGGGCACATGAACGTGCTGCTGGCCGAGGCCAAGGTGCCGTACGACATCGTTCTGGAGATGGACGAGATCAACGACGACCTCGCCGACACTTCTGTCGTCCTGGTCATCGGCGCCAACGACACCGTCAACCCGGCCGCGACGGATGATCCCACCAGCCCGATCGCGGGCATGCCGGTGCTGCGGGTGTGGGAGGCGGAGCAGGTCGTCGTCTTCAAGCGCTCCATGGCCTCCGGCTACGCGGGCGTGCAGAACCCGCTGTTCTTCCGCGAGAACAGCGGCATGCTCTTCGGCGATGCCAAGCAGAGCGTCGAGGAGATCCTTCGCGCCCTCGGCTCCGACCCCCGCACCCAGGCGCCGAGCGAAGCGGCTCTCGCCCGCTGAGGTCCGCGCCCGTCGAGGCCCGACCTGGCCCGAGCGCACCGCCCCCGGTGAGCCGCTCCCGTTCGTGCGGTGGGGGCCGGTCCTCGGGAGCCACCGCAGGCCACCCCGTACGGTGCGCGGGCCCCGGAGCGCCGCTCCGGGGCACGCGTGGTGACCCGCCCGGTGTGCCGCTCCCGGGTCACGCGTCCCGGTACGCCTCGAGAAGCCGCAGCCACACCTCGCTGACCGTCGGATAGGACGGGACGGCGTGCCACAGGCGGTCGATCGGTACCTCTCCTACGACGGCGACGGTCGCGGAGTGGATCAGTTCGCCGACGCCCGGGCCGACCAGGGTGAGACCGCGGACGATCTCGCGGTCGAGGTCGACCACCATGCGGGCCTTGCCGCGGTAGCCGTCCGCGTACAGGCCGGCGCCGGCCACCGAGGCCATGTCGACGTCCACGGCCCGGACCCGGTGCCCGGCCTGTTCCGCCTCCGCGAGGGAGAGGCCCACGGCCGCCGCCTCCGGGTCGGTGAAGACGCACTGCGGGACGGCCGCGTGGTCGGCGGTCGCGGAGTGCGCGCCCCACGGGTTCGTCTCCAGCAGCGGCACCCCCGCGGCGCGGGCGGCGATGGCGGCGCCGGCGATCCGGGCCTGGTACTTGCCCTGATGGGTGAGCAGGGCGCGGTGGTTGACGTCGCCGACCGCGTACAGCCACTCGCTGCCGACGACCCTGAGGCTGTCGTCGACGTCGAGCCACGAACCCGCTTCCAGGCCGACCGTCTCCAGGCCGATGTCCTCGGTGCGCGGCGCGCGGCCGGTGGCGAAGAGGATCTCGTCGGCCTCGATGCGGTCACCGGTGTCGGTGAGCGCGACCACGGTCGAGCCCTCGCGCGAGACAGCGGTCACCGAGGTGCCGGTGCGCACGTCCGCGCCCGCCTCGGCCAGGGCCTCGGCGACCAGTTCCCCGGCGAAGGGCTCCATGCGGGGCAGCAGGCCCTTGCCGCGGACCAGCAGGGTGACCTGGGAGCCGAGGGCCTGCCAGGCCGTGGCCATCTCGGCGGCGACCACGCCGCCGCCCACCACGATCAGCCGTCCGGGCACCTCGTGCGCGCTGGTGGCCTCACGGCTCGTCCAGGGCTTGACCTGGGCGAGCCCCGGAAGATCGGGGAGCTGGGCGCGCGTGCCGGTGCAGACGGCGACCGCGTGCCGGGCGGTCAGCGCCTGGCGTGCGCCGTCGGGTCCGTCGACCGTCACGGTGCGTGATCCGGAGAGTCGGCCGTGGCCGCGGTAGAAGGCGGCTCCGATGCCGTCCAGCCAGGCGAGCTGGCCGTCGTCCTTCCAGTCGGAGGTGAACCAGTCGCGGTGGGCGAGCACCGCGGGGGCGTCGAGGGGTCCTTGCACCGCTTGGGCGAGACCGGGTACGCGGCGGGCGTCGGCGCGGGCGATGGCCGGGCGAAGGAGTGCCTTGCTGGGCATGCACGCCCAGTACGAGCACTCGCCGCCGACGAGCTCGCTCTCCACGACCGCGGTGGAGAGGCCGGCGGCGCGGGCGCGGTCGGCGACGTTCTCCCCCACGGGTCCGGCACCGAGCACCACGACGTCGTAGGCGATGGATTCCGTTTCCGTCATGGGGCCAGTCTGGTTGCTGGTGTGCGCCGTGGCCACACGGGTACGGGCGCGGAATACGCCTCCGGTGGGTGGCGTTGTGGAAACCGGCATGACCCGGACGTGAGGAAGAGGGAAAACGCATGAGCAGCACCGTGGAGCTCACCAAGGAGAACTTCGACCAGACGGTCACGGACAACGAGTTCGTCCTGATCGACTTCTGGGCGTCCTGGTGCGGGCCGTGCCGTCAGTTCGCCCCGGTCTACGAGAAGGCCGCCGAGGCCAACCCCGACCTGGTCTTCGCCAAGGTCGACACGGAGGCGCAGCCGGAGCTGGCCGCCGCCTTCGACATCCAGTCGATTCCGACCCTGATGATCGTCCGCGATCAGGTCGCGATCTTCGCCCAGCCCGGAGCGCTGCCCGCGGCCGCCCTCGACGACGTCATCGGTCAGGCCCGGAAGCTGGACATGGACGAGGTCCGCAAGTCGGTCGCGGCCCAGCAGGCCAAGGGCGCCGAGTAGGGCCCGGGATCCTCTAGAAGGGGTACGCGGCCACGTCCCCGCGCACCGTCGTCCACCGCACGTCGGTGAAGGCCTCCAGATTGGCCTCACCGCCGAAGCGGGCGCCGGTGCCGGAGGCGGCGGTACCGCCGAAGGGAGCGACGGCCTCGTCATTGACGGTCTGGTCGTTGATGTGGACGATTCCGGTCGGGATGCGCTCGGCGAGGTCGAGGCCGCGCGCGGTGTCCCGGGTGACGATGCCCAGCGCCAGGCCGTACGGTCCCGCGGACGCGAGGGCCGCCGCCTCGTCCAGGCCGCTGAAGGAACGGACCGGCGCGACCGGACCGAAGACCTCCTCGGCGTACGCGGGGGTCGCGTCGTCGACTCCGGCGAGCACCGTCGGCCGGTAGAAGAGCCGGTCGTGCGTACCGCCCGCCGCCAGCTTCGCGCCGTGTGCCGTGCTGGATTCCACCAACCCGTGGATCTTGGCGAGTTGGGCGTCGTCGATGATGGGTCCGAGGTGCACCTGTTCGCGGTGCGGGTCGCCGACGGCCAGCGAGTCGGCCTTGGCGGCCAGCCGCTCGACGTACTCCTCGTACAGCGAGGCGTGGACCAGGTGGCGGCCGGTCGTCATGCAGATCTGGCCCTGGTGGAAGAACGAACCCCAGGCCGCCGTGGAGATGACCGCGTCGAGATCGGCGTCCGCGAGGACGACCAGGGCGGAGTTCCCGCCCAACTCCAGGTGTGCGCGCTTGAGATGACGGCCCGCCGCCTCACCGACCGCGCGTCCGGCGGCGGTCGAGCCCGTGAAGGAGATGACCGGGACCAAGGGGTCGGCGACCAGTGCGCGGCCGGCCTCGGGGCCTCCGGGCAGCACCTGCAGCAGCCCGTCCGGAAGTCCCGCCTCGGCGAGGACGGCGGCGAGCGCGAGGCCGCCGCACACGGCGGTGCGCGGGTCCGGTTTCAGGACGACGCCGTTGCCGAGCGCGAGCGCCGGGGCGACTGAGCGGATCGAGAGGATCAGCGGCGCGTTGAAGGGCGCGATCACGCCCACGACCCCGACCGGGACGCGTCGCGTGTACGACAGGCGCGGCGCCTCCGAGGGCAGGACCTGGCCCGTCGGGCGCGAGGCGAGAGCGGCCGCCTCGTAGCACTCCTGGGCGGCGACGTGCAGCTCGAAGTCCGCCTTGCCCGGGATGGAGCCGGACTCCCGCACGATCCAGTCGCGCAGCTCGTCGGCGTGCGCCGTGAAGAGGTCCCCCGCTCTGCGCAGTACGGCGGCGCGCGCGAAGTGCGGGGCCCTGGTCCACTCGGCCTGGGCGGCGCGGGCGGTCCGCGCGGCCGTCGCGATGTCCTCGGCGGCGGCGAGCGTGACGGTGCCGAGGCCCTCACCGGTGGCGGGCTCGGTGACGGCGTACTCACCGCCCGAGAGCGGGCGGGACTGCCAGGTCGTGGGGTCGAGCAGCGGCATGTCGGCTCTCCGATCGTTCACTGATCACCAGCGGACCTCGGCGGTCCCCTACGGCTCGGGGCTTCTGTCTCTTCCGGTGTCTCTTCCGGGACTTCCGGGGCTTCAGGGGCCTTCGGGTCCCTGTCTCGGGGACCTGGCGAACTCACAGGGCGAGTGGAAGTCCCGTGTAGTTCGCGGCCAGTTCGGCGGCGGCGGGACGGGATGCCGTGATCCGGCGCAGTCGTGCGAGCTGCATCCGGGTCTCGAAGGCATCGCCATCTTGTTGAGCGTGCAACATCCTAGTCATGTCGTACGAGAAGCGCGTCGCCTGCCACACACGCTCGAGAGCCAGATCCGAGTAACGGTCCAGGAGTTCACTCGATCCGGTGTGCCGCAGCTCGGCGAAACCGCGCGCCAGGAGCCGCACGTCGGACACCGCGAGGTTGAGCCCCTTGGCACCGGTCGGCGGCACGATGTGGGCGGCGTCCCCGGCGAGGAACAGCCGCCCGTGGCGCAGGGGTTCGTGGACCCAACTGCGCATCGGGGTGACCGACTTGGCAGTGACGGGGCCACGCTCCAACCGCCAGTCCCCGTCGACGGCGAAACGCGCGGCCAGCTCGTCCCAGACGCGTTCGTCGGGCCAGTCGGCGGCGTCGGTGCCGTTCGGGACCTGGAGGTAGAGCCGGGAGACCGACGGGGAACGCATGCTGTGCAGGGCGAAGCCGGTGGCGCCCCGGGCGTAGATCAACTCCTCGCAGGAGGGCGGCACATCGGCGAGGATCCCGAGCCAGGAGTACGGATAGTCGTGCGCGTACGAGCGGCTCGTCCCGGCCGGGAACGCGGCGCGCGCGATGCCGTGGAAGCCGTCGCAGCCGACCACGTAGTCGCAGCTCAATGTCCGCTCGCGCCCTTCGTGCACGAACCGCACGACGGGTGAGTCGCTCTCCGGCTTCTCCACGGCCAGCGCCTCCGCCTCGAACAACAGCGGTGGCCCGCCCTCGAGTTGGAGGGCGACGAGATCCTTCACGATCTCCGTCTGGGCGTAGATCGTGACCGTACGGCCGCCCGTGAGCACGGGGAAGTCGATGTGGTGGCGCTCGCGGTCGAAGCGCAGCTCGATGCCGTGGTGGACCAGGCCCTCGGCGTCCAGCCGCCCTCCCGCGCCGCACGCGCGCAGCGCGTCGACCGTGCCCTGTTCCAGCATGCCGGCCCGCTGGCGCCGCTCCACGTACGCGCGCGTCCTGCACTCCAGGACGACGCAGTCGATCCCCGTCCGGTGCAGCAGCCGGGCCAGCAGAAGCCCTGCCGGGCCGCCGCCGATGACGCCGACCGTGGTCCGCATGACGCGCCTCCGGTGTCCGATGCCGCCGGGCGGAGCTCCGGCGGGGGACCAGCCCCGGCCGCGCGGGCCGGGCGAACAGGCCCAGCCTCTCTCAGCTGGACGCGCGGTGCACGACGCGTGCGCCCAGTACCTCGTGCGTCTCGGGCTCGGCGCCCGGCTCACGGACGGCGCGGTCGACCAGTTCGGCGAGGTCCCGGCCGGAGGGCAGCTCGATGTGGACGGTGCTCAGCCGGGGCCGGAGCAGCCGGCCGAGCATGAGGTCGTCGGCGCCGACGACGGCGGCCTCGTCCGGGACGGCTACGCCCTCGTCCTGAAGCGCGCGCATGAGGAGCATCGCGTACTCGTCGTTGTACGCGAAGACGGCGTCGAGGCCGAGGGAACGCCAGCGCGCCGCCAGGTCGGCGGCGGCCTCCTCCTCGTACGCCAGGGGAAGCTCGGCCACCGTCGCGTCCGTGCCGTGCAGGGCCCGCCGTACGCCGTCGAGGCGGGGCTTGGAGAAGATCTCCAGGCCCGTCTCCTCGGGCATCACCACGCCGATGCGGCGGCGGCCCACGGACAGCAGATGGACGCCCGCGCAGTGGCCGACACGGTCGTGGTCCATGAGCAGCGCGTGGGCGCCCTCGACCCGTTCGGGGCCCAGCGTGACCACGGCGCGGGCGCCGGCCCGCTTGAGGACCGCCACACCCTGCGTGCCGAGCCCGGTGCCCGGCACGAGGACGGCGACGGGCCGCAACTCGGCCCAGGCGCGGGCGGCCTCGTCGCCGCGCAGCCCGAGGCTGCCGTACTGCACGACGGTGTAGTCGAGCCGGCCGAGCGCCCCCTGGAGCTCGGAGAAGAACTGGCTGTAGAGGGGGCCCACGGGTACGCTCGGGGCGGGCATCAGGACCATGCGGCTGTGCCCGGCGCGCAGACTGCGGGCCGCGGCGTGCGGGACGTACCCGAGTTCCTCGGCGGCCTCCCGGACCCGGCGCCGGGTGGGTTCGCTGATGCGGACGGCACTGGTGTTGTTCAGGACGTACGAGACGGTGGCGCGCGAGACACCCGCGAGGCGTGCCACGTCGGCACTCGTCGGCACCGGTCGTTGCGCGGGCGACTGCTGGGCGGGCTGCTTCGGTATCTGCACCATGACGTACCGCATCCTTGCAGAACCCCTGAACGCCGCTTCGTGCCGGGGCACCCGGACGGCTCCCCGACGCCCGGAACTCCCCCTTCCGCAAAGCGAGTTGCTCATCCCGTACCGATGAGCCCGCACAGAGGTTACCGTTCGGTAGACAACTGCTTCGGAGGTGACCCGGATGGCTCCCGACCGTGCCGCAGGCCTGACCGAGAGCGTGCGTGCCCTGGCCGACGGCGAGGTGACCTCGCGCGAGCTCGTCGAGCGGGCGCTCGCCCGGATCGAGGCCGCCCGGCCCACGCTGAACGCCTTCCGGCTGGTGCGCGCCGAGGCGGCCCTCGCCGAGGCCGACGCGGCGGACAAGGAGCTGGCGGCGGGCCGCCGGCTGCCGCTGCTCGGGGTGCCGCTGGCGGTGAAGGACGACATGGACGTGGCGGGCGAGCCGACCGCGTTCGGCTGCCCGGGCGACTTCCCGCCGGTGGCCGAGGACGGCGAGGCGGTCCGCAGGCTGCGCGCGGCCGGTGCCGTCGTGATCGGCAAGACCAACACCTGTGAGCTGGGCCAGTGGCCCTTCACCGAGGGCCCGGCCTTCGGCGCGACCCGCAACCCCTGGCACCACGGGCACACTCCGGGCGGCTCGTCGGGAGGCTCCGCGGCCGCCGTGGCCGCGGGTCTGGTCCCCGCCGCGCTGGGCTCGGACGGCGCGGGCTCCGTGCGCATCCCGGCCGCATGGACGCACTTGATCGGCATCAAGCCGCAGCGCGGCCGGATCTCGACCTGGCCGCGCCCGGAGTCCTTCCAGGGCATCACGGTCAACGGCACACTCGCCCGCACGGTCGCGGACGCGGCCCTGCTGCTGGACGCGGCCAGCGGCCACCACGAGGGCGATCTGCACCGGCCCGCCGCGCTGCGCGTCCGTGACGCCGTGGACCGCGATCCGGGCCGGCTGCGCATCGCACTGTCGCTGAAACCGCCCTTCACCGCGCTGCCCGCCCGGCTCGACCCCGCCGTACGGGCGAAGGTCGTCGCGCTCGCGGAGCGGCTCGCCGGGCTCGGGCACACGGTGGAGGAGGCCGATCCGCGCTACGGGCAGATCGGGCTCACGTTCGTCCCGCGCGCCACGGCCGGCATCGCGGAGCACGTGCGTGACGTGCCGTTCCCCCAACTCCTCGACCGGCGCACCCGCGACGCGGCGCGCCTCGGCCGGCTGCTCGGCGGAGCGCCGCTGCGGGTGGCCCGCCGGGCCGAGGCCACCCTGCACCGGCGCATCGGCGCCCTCTTCGACACCTACGACGTCTTGCTCGCGCCGACGACCGCCGCTCCCCCGCCGAGGATCGGCGAGCTGCTCGGCCTGAGCGGCTTCGGCACCGACCGGGCCATGATCGCCGCCTGCCCGTACGCCTGGCCGTGGAACATCCTCGGCTGGCCCGGCGTGAACGTCCCCGCGGGCTTCGTCGGCGAAGGGCTCCCGGTCGGCGCGCAGTTGCTCGGCCCGGCGGACAGCGAGCCGTTGCTCGTGTCGCTGGCGGCGCAGTTGGAGGCGGACCGGCGCTGGCACGAGGAGTGGCCGACATACGAGGCCGTCGCGGACTCCCCGGCCGCGTAAGGGAGTTCCAGCCTTACGCTGTGACCATGGGCGATGCGTCGATGGTCGGTTTGATGGGGCGGGTCTCCGGCACGGTCGGGCCCGGGCTCGTCGGCGAGGTGATCGTCCGGGTGCGCGGTGGCGCCGAGCACTTCCTCGCCTACCCGGCCTCCTCGAAGGACCGCATCGAACGGGGCACGGTGGTGATGGTGGTGGAGTACCTGCCGCCGCGCACGGTGTACGTCTCGGCCGCGTACGACGACTGACGAGCACCGGGACGAGGGTCGGCGGCGCTCACGGCTTTCGCCCGTGCGGCGGGGTCGAGGGCAGGCTCGGCCCGAGCCTGCCCGCGCGGCGACGCCGAAGGTACCCGACCGCCCCCCTGGAAGGGCAGCGAACTCACTCCGCCTGTACGACAGTTGAGCCGACCTCGTCCCAGGTGAGAGTCGTATGCGTCAAGAACGCAACAAGGATTCGCCGACCTCTGTACCCGGGTGTCGGCAAGGAGCACACTCCCGTTCGTTCGGTGCCGACAGGGCACCATCCAAAGGGGGCGTATGCCGATGGTCATCGGCGTCGTGGCGGGGGCGGTTGTCCTCGCACTGATCTTCATCGTTGTGGTCTTCAAGCTCATGTGGCGTGTCGCGGAGCCCAACGAAGCACTCATCATCTCCGGTTCGAAGCACCGGACCGAAGGCCTTGAAGAAGGCATGGGATTCCGCATCGTGACGGGGCGCGGCACGCTGGTCATGCCGGGTGTGCAGGCGGTACGGAAGATCTCGCTCGACCTCAACGAGACCGAACTGCACGTGGACTGCGTGACCACCCAGGGCATTCCGCTGAAGGTGCGGGGCGTGGTCATCTTCAAGGTGGGCGACGACTTCGTGTCGATCGCCAACGCGGGCCGCCGCTTCCTCGACCAGCAGAAGATGATGGCCGAGCGGGTGCACAACGTGTTCGCCGGTCATCTGCGGTCCATCGTCGGCGGGTTGACCGTCGAGGACATGATCCGCGACCGGGAGAAGCTGACCGGCCAGACGCGGGCCGCGTGCGGTACGGAGATGGAGAAGCTCGGTCTGATCGTCGACTCGCTGCAGATCCACGAGATCGAGGACCCGACCGGGTACATCAAGAACCTCGCGATGCCGCACGCCGCCGCCGTCCAGCGGGACGCGCGCATCGCGCAGGCGGAGGCGAACCGGCTGGCCACCGAGGCCGAGCAGAAGGCCGCGGCCCGGATGTCGGAGGCGACCCGGGACAGCGAGATCCTCCAGGCCGGCTACCAGGCCGAGCGCGACAAGGCGGCGGCGAAGGCCCGGCAGGCCGGACCGCTCGCCGACGCCGCGGCCCGGCAGGACGTCGTCGTGCAGGAGACCCGGATCGCCGAGCTCGACGCCCTCCGTCGTGAGCAGCAGCTCCAGGCGGACGTCCGCAAGCCCGCGGACGCCCAGGCGTACGAGACGCGGGCCCGTGCCGAGGCCGAGCGTGACGCGCGCATCTCGGCGGCACAGGCCAAGGCCAAGGAGACCGAACTGGCCGCCGCGGCCGAGGCGAACCGGGTCAAGACCGCCGCCGACGCGGAGGCAGAGGCCACGAAGGCCCGGGGTGCGGCCGCCGCGACGGCGACCCGCGCCACCGGTGAGGCCGAGGCGGCAGCCGCCCAGGCCAAGGGTCTCGCCGCCGCCGAGGCGACCCGCGCACAGGGCCTCGCGGAGGCGGAGACCATCAAGGCGCGGGCCGCCGCACTCGCCGAGAACCAGGAGGCGGTGGTCGCCCAGCAACTCGCCGAGAACTGGCCGGAGATCGTCCAGGCGGGCGCGAGCGCGTTCGGCAACGTGGATCACATGGTGCTGCTCAACGGGGCCGACGGCATGTCGGACCTGTTCGCCAAGGCGCTCACCATGGGCGGCACCGGCCTGGGCCTGGCACGCCAGTTGCTCTCGTCGATGAACGCGGAGGGGAGTCAGGCCAAGAGCCCGGCGGCGGGGGTCAACGGATTCGTGCCGCCCCGCACCGAGAAGGTGCCCGTCGAGAAGGACGAGAGGTGACGCCGACGGGTGAACGCGCGGGACGCGAGCGAGGGACGAGGGCGACGCGGTGAGGCGCACGGACACGGGCGCTTCGACGCGGTGAGGCTCGGGCGCACGGGCACCGACACGGGCGCTTCGACGCGGTGAGGCTCGGGCGTACGGGAGTTGGAGCACGGCTCCCGTACGCCCGATGCCGTACGGACGTGGACCCGCCCGGCGTCTTCTCCCGCGGGGGCTCTACCGTGGCCCGCGTGACTGCCTCTACCGAAGAAGACGTCCCCGGCCGCTACGGCCCCTCCGCGACCTCCGAGGCCGAGCCCCGCGAGGTCGGCCCCGTGAAGACCGAGTACTCCCCCGCGCACGACGGAGACCCCGATCCCGGCGAGATCGTCTGGACCTGGGTGCCGTTCGAGGAGAACGACGGCCGGGGCAAGGACCGCCCGGTGCTGGTCGTGGCCCGGGAGGTCGCGGGCACGCTGCTCGCCGTCCAGCTCTCCAGCAAGCGCCACGACGGCGACCGCGAGTGGGTCGCTATCGGGAGCGGGCCGTGGGACCGGACCGGGCGGGACTCGTGGGTGGGTGTGGACCGGGTGCTCCGGCTGCACGAGGAGGGGATGCGACGGGAGGCCTGCGCGCTGGACCGGATGCGCTTCAACTCCGTGGTGCACCGGCTGCGGGAGCGGTACGGCTGGCGCTGAGCGTGTGGTTCCGGGGGCGAACCGCCGGAGGAGGGCCCGTCATGTTCCCCTGAGCTCGAATGCGAACGCCTGCTCGAATGCCTGGTGTGTCGTCCGGCCCGGGGTGCGGTCCAGGATTCCGAACACCACGTGGTCGAAGTACCCCGCGAAACGGCCCTCGACCAGCAGTCCCCGGAAGGCGCCCGCCACCTGCGCCGGGTCGTTCCGGAACACCCCGCAGCCCCAGGCGCCGAGGACCAGGCGGCGGTAGCCGTGGGCGGCGGCCGTCTCCAGGACCCGTTCGGCGCGGGTCGCGAGCGCGCCCGGCAGGTCGGCCGCGCGCTGCGGGGTGGCGCGCAGGACGACTCCCGCGTTCGGGGCCGCCGCGGTCAGGAATCCGGCCGGGAACGGCTCGTCGAGGAGCCGGCCGCGGTCGTCACGGAAGACGGGTACGCCGGGTGAGTGGATGACACGGTCCGTGTAGAACGCGTCGCGGTGGGCGCGGTGATGGTCGTAGAACCCCCGGGCCCGCAGCAGGCAGGTGTACAGCGCGGAGGCCCGGCACAGGGCCTCCTCCTGGGCCTGGGCGCCGTTCAGATAGCCGCCCCCGGGATTGCGGGCCGAGGAGAAGTTCAGGACGGCGACCGGATCCCCGCCCAGGGCGGTCAGCCGGCGGGCCGCTTCCAGGCTGCTCTCGCCCGTGACCTCGAACGATGTGCCGACCGAAGTCACCGACGGTGTATCCACCGGTTCCGGTCCGTGCAGGCGCGTACCGGCCCGCGCCGCCTCGACCGCCGGGGCGATGGACACCGCGCCGCCGGCGGGCCCTCGATAGCCGCCCGCCGCCACGATCTCCTCGGTCTCCCGGGCGATCGCACGCAGGCGCGCGCTCATGGCGCCACCCCCGTACGCGCCACGAGCACGGCCTGCGTGCGCTCCCCCGTCGTGCCCATGAACGCATCGTGAGCGATGCTGGTCCTGCGGCGCAACAGAGTTTCGCGGCCCCGCAAACAGTGGTTCCCGGTCCCGAAAGCGACAATTTGCACCCTTGTGCGAACCGCCGCGAGGGTCTTGGGTAGGACAGGTGATTGCCGGTCCGGCCCACCAGACCCCGGGCCGGCGGCATGGTGGAATCTCAGGAGGATCCCCACATGTCCGATTCGGTGAGTGACTGTACGGAGCCACGACGCTCCGCCGTCACCGAGGCCGAAGTGGAGGCGCTAGTCCGCGGCATCTGCTTCAAGACCGGTCCGCCCCGCTTCCTCGGTGTCGAAGTTGAATGGCTCGTCCACGAGCTGCGCAGGCCGCAGCTCCCCGTACCACCTGAACGACTCGAAGCGGCGTACGCCGCACTGCGGACCCTGCCCCTGCGTTCGGCGCTCACGGTCGAACCCGGTGGACAGCTGGAGCTGAGCTCCGCTCCCGCCACCTCCCTGATGGAGTGCGTGGGGTCCGTCTCGGCCGACCTCGACGCCGTACGCGCAGGCTTGCGCGAGGCGGGACTCGGCCTCAGTGGATACGGCCAGGACCCCTGGAACCCCCCGAGCCGCTATCTCCGTGAGCCCCGGTACGACGCCATGGAGCAGTACCTCGACCGCGCGGGACCCGAGGGCCGCGCCATGATGTGCACGTCGGCCTCCGTCCAGGTGTGCCTGGACGCGGGATACGAGGAACCGGGCCCGCTCGGGCACGGGCGCCGCTGGTGGCTGGCCCACCAGCTCGGCGCGGTCCTGGTGGCCGCGTTCGCCCATTCGCCGATGGCACGGGGCCGCCACACCGGCTGGCGTTCCACACGGCAGTCGCTGTGGGCGTCCATGGACCCGGGCCGCACCGACGCGCCCGCGCTGGGCGGCGACCCGCGCGCCGCCTGGGCCCGGCATGTGCTGGACGCGCCGGTGATGTGCGTGCGTGCGCCCGAGGGGCCCTGGGACGTCCCGGAGGGACTGAGCTTCCGGGACTGGACCCGGTCCGACGAGCCGCCGGACCGGGAGGACCTCGACTACCACCTGACGACGCTGTTCCCGCCGGTGCGGCCGCGCGGTCATCTGGAACTCCGGATGATCGACGCGCAACCGGGCGAGAACGGCTGGATCGTGCCGCTCGCGGTGACGGCGGCGCTCTTCGACGACCCGGACGCGGCCGAGATCGCCTACCGCACCGTCAAGCCTCTCGCGGAGCGGGCCGGCCCGGCTCCGGCGCCCCGCAACCCGCTGTGGGAGGACGCAGCCCGGTTCGGCCTCGCCGATCCGGAGCTGCGCGAGGCCGCGGCGATCTGTTTCGCGGCGGCGTCCGAGGCACTGCCCCGGCTCGGCGCCGGCCCCGAGGTCCTCGACGCGGTGGCGGAGTTCACCGACCGCTACGTGGCACGCGGCCGCTGCCCCGCCGACGACCTGGCCGTCGCGGCCCGGTCCCGGCACGACGGTTCGTCCGGGCGCGGCGCCGAAGGCCGCTCGCAGGGCCGGTTCGACGGGAAGGACATGAGCACATGACCGAGATGACCGCCACCGACGCGCTCACCGATCCGGAGTCGCTGAGGCGGCGCGCGCTGGACGCGCTCACCACGGCCCGCGACCGCACCGCCCTCCTCACCTCGTGTGTGGAGGACCCCGATCTGACCGCGCAGCACTCGCCGTTGATGTCCCCGCTGGTGTGGGACCTCGCGCACATCGGCAACCAGGAGGAGCTGTGGCTGCTGCGGACGGTCGCGGGGCGTGAGGCCATGCGGCCCGAGATCGACCGGCTCTACGACGCGTTCGAGCACCCGCGCTCCGAGCGGCCGTCCCTGCCGCTGCTGGCGCCCGCCGAGGCCCGTACGTACGCCGCCGAGGTGCGCGGCCGGGCGCTGGACGTCCTGGAGAGCACCGCGTTCCGGGGCACCCGGCTGACCGAGGCGGGGTTCGCGTTCGGCATGATCGCGCAGCACGAACAGCAGCACGACGAGACCATGCTGATCACCCATCAGCTCCGCACGGGGCCCGCCGTGCTCACGGCGCCGGACCCCGCGCCCGCGCCGTCGTTCACCGGCCCCGCCGAAGTCCTGGTGCCCGGCGGCCCGTTCGTGATGGGCACCTCCACCGAGCCGTGGGCGCTCGACAACGAACGC
This sequence comes from Streptomyces sp. NPDC060027, assembly GCF_042737005.1. Classification (NCBI taxonomy): domain Bacteria; kingdom Bacillati; phylum Actinomycetota; class Actinomycetes; order Kitasatosporales; family Streptomycetaceae; genus Streptomyces; species Streptomyces sp. NPDC060027. The sequence goes on along the minus strand of NZ_JBHWVI010000113.1, from coordinate 2,752 downwards.
CCCGCGCACCGGCGTACGGTCCCGTCGTTCTTCATCGACACCACTCCCGTGACGAACGCCGCGTACCAGGCCTTCATCGAGGACGGCGGTTACGACGAGGCACGCTGGTGGACCCCCGCGGGCTGGGACCACATCCGCACGCACGGCATCGAGGCCCCGCAGTTCTGGCGGCGCGAGGGCGGACAGTGGCTGCGGCGCCGCTTCGGCGTCACCGAGGTCGTGCCGCCCGACGAGCCCGTCCTGCACGTGTGCTGGTACGAGGCCGACGCGTACGCGCGCTGGGCGGGGCGGCGGCTGCCCACCGAGGCCGAGTGGGAGAAGGCGGCCCGCCACGACCCGGTGTCCGGCCGTTCCACGCGCTATCCGTGGGGTGACGCCGGCCCGACACCGGACCACGCCAACCTGGGCCAGCGCCATCTGCGCCCGGCCCCGGCCGGAAGCTATCCGGCGGGTGAGTCGCCGCTCGGCGTACGGCAGTTGATCGGCGACGTGTGGGAGTGGACGTCGAGCGATCTGGAGCCCTACCCCGGCTTCGTGGCCTTCCCCTACCGGGAGTACTCGGAGGTGTTCTTCGGTCCGGAGTACAAGGTGCTGCGCGGCGGTTCGTTCGCGGTGGACCCGGTCGCCTGCCGGGGCACGTTCCGCAACTGGGACTACCCGATCCGGCGGCAGATCTTCTCCGGGTTCCGCACCGCCCGCGACGGGGAGTCCTGATGTGCCGTCATCTGGCGTACCTGGGCGACGCGGAGCGGCTCGGTGCGCTCCTCGTCGAGCCGGAGCACAGCCTGTTCCGGCAGTCGTGGGCGCCCCGGCGGCAGCGGCACGGGACGGTCAACGCCGATGGCTTCGGCGTGGGTTGGTATGCCGAGGGAGACCCGGTGCCGGCCCGGTACCGGCGCACCGGGCCCATCTGGGGCGACCAGTCGTTCGCGGACCTGGCCCGGGTGGTCGGGACCCGGGCGCTGCTCGCCGCGGTGCGGGACGCGACCGTGGCGGGCGCGGACGGCGAGGCCGCGGCGGCGCCGTTCGCCGCGGGCCCCTGGCTGTTCAGCCACAACGGCGCGGTCGCCGGGTGGCCCGACGCGCTCGCCCCGCTCGTATCGGGCCTGCCCCCGGCCGAGTTGCTGTCGCTGGAGGCCCGGTGCGACTCGGCGTTCGTCTGGGCGCTGGTCCTGCACCGGCTGCGCGCCGGTGACGAGGAGAGCCAGGCGCTGGCCGACACGGTCCTGGAGGTCGCCGAGGCGGCTCCCGGGTCCCGGCTCAACCTGCTCCTCACCAACGGCGAGACCATCACCGCGACCGCCTGGGGCGACACCCTCTGGTACCTCGCCGAGCCGGGCCGTCGCACCGTCGTGGCCTCCGAGCCGCACGACGACGACCCGCGCTGGCGGGAGGTCCCCGACCACACCCTCCTCACGGCGAGCCGCACCGAGGTCCTACTCACCCCGCTCAAGGACATGAGCGACGACATGGCATCCGCACAGCGCAAGGAGCCCCGTACGTGAGTCCGTTCCTGCTGACCCGCACCCTTCCCGAGGACACCACGGACGCGGCCCTGCGCGCCGACGTCCTGCACGGCCTCGGACACCTGCCCAAGACACTGCCGCCGAAGTGGTTCTACGACGCCCACGGCAGCGAGCTCTTCGAGAAGATCACCGAACTCCCGGAGTACTACCCGACGCGCGCCGAACGCGAGATCCTGCTCGCGCGGGCCGGCGAGATCGCCGCGGCGAGCGGTGCGCGCACCCTCGTCGAGCTGGGTTCCGGCTCGTCGGAGAAGACCCGCCATCTGCTGGACGCGCTGACGGAGTTGCACACCTACGTACCCGTGGACGTCAGCGAGAGCGCGCTCACCCAGGCCGGACACGCGCTGATCGCCGAGCGGCCGGGCCTGAACGTCCACGCGCTGATCGCCGACTTCACCGGCGGTCTCGCGCTCCCGGGCACCCCCGGGCCGCGGCTCGTGGCCTTCCTCGGCGGCACCATCGGCAATCTGCTGCCCGCCGAGCGCGCGACGTTCCTGGCGTCCGTACGGTCGCTGCTGTCACCCGGCGACACCCTGCTGCTCGGTACCGACCTGGTCAAGGACGAGTCGGTCCTCGTCACCGCCTACGACGACGCGGCGGGGGTGACGGCGGCGTTCAACAAGAACGTGCTGAGCGTCGTCGACCGGGAACTCGGCGCCGATTTCGACCTCGACGCGTTCGAGCATGTCGCGCTCTGGGACGCCGAGCACGAGTGGATCGAGATGCGGCTGCGGTCGCGTACCGCGCAGACCGTGAAGATCCCGGCCCTCGACCTGGCCGTCCACTTCACGGAGGGCGAGGAACTGCGGACCGAGATCTCGGCGAAGTTCCGCGAGGACGGCGTCCGCGGTGAACTGGCCGCGGCGGGCTTCGGCCTGACCCACTGGTGGACGGACGCGGAGGGCCGCTTCGCCCTGTCGCTGAGCTCGGCGGCGTAGCACCCTGTCCGGGCTGTCACGGCGGAGGTGCGCGGTCGGGGCCGGGACGGCGGCCGCACAGCCCGGTGTTCGCCGTGGCGGCCCGGACAGGTCCTGGTGCGGGAGGCCGCGCCCTCACCTTCGGTCGGCCTCGAGGATCTTCGTGATGCGGCCGGAGGCGCGCCGGGCCTCCGTGGCCGGGTCGGCTCCGCCGAGGATCTTCGACATGCAGTCCTTGATCGGGTTGTCGGCCTCGACGGCGGCCCACTGGGGTGAGGCCGGGGTCGCCCGGCCGTGTGCGGCACCCCC
>NZ_JBHWVI010000112.1:0-28042 GCF_042737005.1 Streptomyces sp. NPDC060027 | reverse complement strand
CCGGGCCGGCCCGGCAGTCGCCACCGGACACGTCGTCCGGGCCGGCCCGGCAGTCACCACCCGACACGTCCTACGGGGCGACCCGGCCGTCACCGCCGGACGCGTCGTACGAAACGACGCCGCCGGGGCCGCTGCCCGGCCTCGCCCCGCAGCCGCCCCGGCCCCGGTTCGAGAAGTCACCGCCGCCCTCGTCGTACGAACCGACGCCGGCGTCGCCCGTGCCCGGCTTCGCCCAGCAGCCGCCGTCGCCCCCGCACGCCTGCGGGTCGCCCGGGCCCGGGTCGGGACCCGCGACCGGACCCGCTCCCGAGCGGCCCGCCGCGCGCGCCATGGCCGTCCCGACGCTCGGCGCGCCGCTCCACTCCGGCCCCAAGCCCCCGCTGTACGCGCCCGAGCCCCTGGAACTCCCCTCGGTCCGGCAGGACCCGACCGCCGCGCTGACGCCCGACATGGTGGTGGACGGTGCCGGGTACGGCGCCCTGACGGTGCGGGCGGCGTCCGTGCGCGGCGACTCGCACCGCTATCAGGGCGAGCCGCGCCAGGACTCCCTGGCCGTGGTGCGCCTCGGGGCGCCCGGCGCCGACGGGTTGCTGCTGCTCGCGGTGGCGGACGGCGTGGGGTCGGCGGCCCGTTCGCACGTCGGCTCCCAGGAGGCCTGCCGGCTCGCCGCGATCGAGCTGGACAGCCTGTCCGAGGAACTCTCCGAAGCCCTGCGCTCGGGCGATCAGCCTCGGTTCGCCGTGCTGGCGGACACCGCGGTGGGCCGGGTCGCGACCCTCCTCGCGCACCGCGCCCGCGAGCACGGCGACGACCCCGCCGCGTACGCCACGACCCTGCGCGCCCTGCTCGTCCCGCTCGACCCACGCGTCCGTACCCGCGGCTTCCTGGCCGTCGGTGACGGCGGCACGGCGCTGCTGCGCGACGGCGCGTGGAACCTGTCCCTCACCGACCCCGAGCACGACGGCGACGGAATGATCGACACCCGCACGGCCGCCCTGCCGCACGGGCACCGCGCCCGCGCCCGGTTGCTCGCCCCGGCCCTGCCCGGCGACGTACTCGTGCTGTGCACGGACGGCCTGTCCACGCCCCTCGCGGGGGACGCCGGGATGCGGGACTTCCTGGGGTCCGGGTGGGGGACGGGGACCGCGCCGGCACCGGCCGACTTCCTGTGGCAGCTGCAGTACCGCGTGAAGTCGTACGACGACGACCGCACCGCCGTCGTCCTGTGGGAGGCCGCCCCGTGAGCCCCGCCGACGGCGCGGACGTGTCCCTCGGCTCGCTCACTCTCGGGGTGCGCGTCGGTGACGGCGGTCAGGGCGAGGTGTACGACGTCATCGGTCCGGGCGGGCTGCTGTACAAGAGCTACCGCGAGCCGGGGAAGGCCGCCGGCGGGGAACTCGCGGCGCTCGTCGCCCTGCGTCAGGGGCTCGCCCCCGCCGACCGGGACCGGCTGGACCGGGAGACGGCGTGGCCGCTGTGCCGGGTCATGGACGGCGGAAGGACGACGGGCTTCCTGATGAACCGCGCGCCGGACTCCATGACCTGGCGCACCGCGCGCGGCGAGGCGCGGCTGACCGACCTGTCCTATCTGCTCCGGGCTCCCAAGTCGGCCTGGCAGACCGTCGCGCAGCCGTCCCCGGCCGAGCGGTACGCGCTGGTGGTCGCCGTCGTCGGGCTCTTCCAGTGGCTGCACGCCCTGGGGCTGGTGGTCGGCGACGTGTCCCAGGCGAACGTGCTGTGGACCGTCCGGCCCGCACCCGGCCCGTATCTCCTGGACTGCGACGGCGTACGCCTGGTCGGCAGGCCCCCGGTCCTGGAACAGGCGGACACCCCCGACTGGCACGACCCGCTGGCCGCCCCCGGCACCGTCACGGTGGACAGCGACCGCTACAAGGTGGCCCTGGTGGTCGGCCGTGTCCTGAGCCAGGACGCGTACCTGGCCCCCGGCAAGCCCCTGCATCCGCTGACCGGCGTACTCGACGACCGGCGGGCCGACGCGGTCCGCGCCCTGTGGGAGCAGGCGTCCGGCCCCCGTGGCACCCGCCCCCACCTCGCCCAGTGGTGCACCGCGCTGGCGGGCCGCGACACCATCCGCCTGATGGCCGCGGAACCCGCTCCGCGGCCTGTCGTCGACCGCTCCAAGTTCGACGGCCCCCGCACCAGGGGCCGCATCACCCTACGCAACTGACCCACCGGCAACAGGAAATGGGGGCCGGGGGCGGGGGCAGGTCATGACCGCCCCGGTCCTCACAGCCCCCGCAGTGCCCGCCGCAGATCCCCGGCCTCCCGGTAGTGCACGGTGCGCATGCCCAGCGCGGTGGCCGTCTCGACGTTCTCCCAGGTGTCGTCGACGAACAGACACCGGTCGGCGGGGACGCCGGCGCGGTCGACGGCGAGGTCGTAGATGCGGCGGTCGGGCTTGGCGAGGCCCACGCGGGCGCTGCTGACGACATGGTCGGCGAGGTCGGTGAGGCCCAGCGCCGCCAGGTCCCGCTCCAGTTGGACGGACGCGTTGGTGACGAGGACGAGGGGCATCCGGGCGCGGGCCCGCCGCAGCAGCGCGACCACGTCCTCGTCGGCGTGGAACGGGGACCGGGCCAGCGCGGTACCCAGTTCCAGGGCCGTCGCCCCGGACACGAGCCCGGTCAGGGAGCGCGCGGTCGACCGCGCCCACTGGTCGGGCGTGATCCGGCCGAGTACCAGCGGAAGCGCCGTCTCCGGCGCGAAGGCCACCTTCATGGTGGTGCCCTCGGCCAGCCCGGCGGCCCGTTCCAGGGCCGCCAGGGGCGAAGGGTCGTAGATCCGGATCACGTTGTCGACGTCGCAGAGCACGGCGTCGAAGGGCCGTCCGGTGGAGACGGGGGACACGGTGGTGCTCAGTTGCCCGACACCGTGACCTGCTCGTCGTTCTTGAGCTCGTCCACCAGCTGCTTCACCTTCGCCTTGTCCCAGACGAGGTTGCCGCCGGAGGAGCCGGAGATCGGCATGTTCATGGACTTGCCGTCGCCACCGGTGACGCCCTTCATCGCCCAGAACATGTCGGCCAGGTCCCACAGGCTCATGTCCTTGTCGACGACCAGCGAGTCGAGGCCCGCGCCCATAGTCGGGTAGAGCTTGAAGGGGTTCAGGACGGTCGACGGGGTCGCGACCTGGTGGGCCAGGGCGGCCAGGAACTTCTGCTGGTTCTTGGTGCGCTCCAGGTCGGAGGCGGCGAAGGCGTGCCGGGTACGGACGAAGGCGAGGGCCTGCTCGCCGTTCAGCGTCTGCTTGCCCGCCTTGAAGTCGGCGCCCGAGTACTTGTCCTTGAAGCCCTTGTCGAGGGTCATCTCGACACCGCCGACCGCGTCGACGATGCTCGCGAACCCGCCGAAACCGATCTCCACGTAGTGGTCGATGTGCAGGCCGGTGTTGGCCTCGATGGTGCGCACGAGCAGCTCGGGCCCGTCCATGGCGTAAGCGGCGTTCAGCTTCAGGTGCTTGCCGGTGCCCTGGTACGTCTTGCCGGATTCGGAGCCCTTGAACGTGGGGATCTCGACGTCGGAGTCACGGGGCAGCGAGACCAGCGTCGAGCCGTTGCTCCCGGTGTGCAGGATCATCATCGAGTCGGTGCGCTTGCCCTCGGCGGAGCCGGTGTGCAGCTTCTTCTTCTCCTCGGCGGACATGCCGGCGCGGCTGTCGGAACCGACGATCAGATAGTTCGTGCCCTCGCCGGTCTCCGGCCGGTCTATGACCTTGGAGAGATCCACGTCACGGTGGAGCTTGGAGTCCGCCCAGAAGTACGTGCCGACGGAGACCACGACCAGCGCGGTGACCAGCGTGATCGCGGTCCACTTGATCCGGCGCCGCCAGTTCGGCGCGGGACGCCGCGGGTACGCGCCGTCGTCGCCGGGGCCCTGCGGACCGCCGGGGCCGCCCGGGGTCCCGTAGACATGGCCCGTGTTGTAGCCGGAGTCGTAGCCGTCGTCGTAGCCCTGACCGTCGACGTAGGACGGCTGGCGGGGCACCCCGCCGCCGTACGGCGGCGCGTCCTGGCCCGGTGCGGGTGCCGGTCCGCGGCGGACCTGGCGCATGACGCGGGCGCTCTCAGGCTGTGCGCCTGCGCTGCCGCGTCCGTAGCGGTTGCTGCGGTTGTCGTCGGACCACCCGTCGGGCCAATCGTTCATGCCGACCAGTGTGCAGCTCTCCACCATGTGTCTTACAAGAGAGCAGGGAGATCTGGGTCACGCCTGTTGCAGAGCTGATGCAAAGAGACCGACGCGTGCCCGGCATAAGGTGGAGGACATGACAGACCAGGCCCCCAACCCGGAAATCGACATTCCGGGCAAGCCGACCTCCGCGTCCCGAACCACCCTCAGCCACATCATGACCCACAACGACACGAACCTTCTGGGCTCGGTGCACGGTGGAGTGATCATGAAGCTCGTCGACGACGCGGCGGGAGCGGTGGCCGGGCGGCACTCCGGCGGGCCCGCGGTCACCGCCTCGATGGACGAGATGGCCTTCCTGGAGCCCGTCCGCGTGGGCGACCTGGTCCATGTGAAGGCCCAGGTCAACTGGACCGGCCGCACCTCGATGGAGGTCGGTGTCCGGGTCCTCGCCGAGCGCTGGAACGAGTCCACACCGCCCCAGCAGGTCGGCTCGGCCTACCTCGTCTTCGCCGCCGTCGACGCCGACGGCAAGCCCCGCAGGGTCCCGCCGGTCATCGCCGAGACCGAGCGCGACGAGCGCCGCTACCAGGAGGCGCAGATCCGCCGCACCCACCGTCTGGCCCGCCGCCGCGCGATCATGGAGCTCCGCGAGAAGCGCGCGGCGGAAGGCCTCGACGACTAGGACCTGTCCGGTCGGTCACGGTTGGAGGGGCGGGGGTCAGGGGCCGGGAGGGGCGGGGGTCAGGGGAAACGGGAGGCCCGGGTCGGGCGCCCGCGGTCACGGACACACCACCTGGTCTCCCGTCACCACCCCGAACTCCCCCTGATGCTGATCCTCCGCCCGTACCCGTGTGACCTGCTTGAAGTCCGCACCGGCGATCACCTTCAGCAGCGGGCCCTGTCCGGGAACGGCGCGCAGTCCGGAACCGGGCAGTGCGGTCGCGAGGGCCTTCGCGGAGCGGTCCCAGCGGGGGTCGTACGCGACGACGGTGCGCCGGACCGCGTGGTCCTTGGCCGTCGTGGGCCGGCCCGTCGTCCGGAACCCGGTGGCGGCGAGCGCGCTGTCGACCCGCTTGCCGAGGCCTGGCGTGGCGGTCCCGTTCTCGACCTGGACCCGGATCTGCTGCGGGGCCACCGCGACCCGGACGGCCTTGGGCCGCGGGGCCCGGCGCTCGGCGAGCGGCTTGTCGTCGCGCAGGGCCCGGAAGAGCTTCCCGGCCTTCGTGTCGTCCCACTTCAGGGTCGAGCCGATGCCCTTGACGACGTATCCCATCTGCCCGATCGGCACGGTCGTGAACTCGGACGAGGACGGGGAGAAGTTCCGCATCGCCCGGCCCAGATCCAGCAGTTCGTCCGTGCCGAAGCCCTTGTCGGCCCGCACCGAGCCCAGCACCGCCCGTGTCACGTCGCGGAACCTCATCGGGTTCAGCAGCACCCCGGACGAGGTGGCGTGCTCGACGAGCGCCGCCAGGAAGCGCTGCTGGCGCTGCATCCGGCCGAGGTCGGAGGAGCCGTCGGCGTGCCGGGACCGTACGTACTGCAGGGCCTGTCCGCCGCCCAGCAGATGCGAGCCCGCCGCCAGGTCGAGGCCGGTGTAGCTGTCCTTGAGCGGCTGCGCGGTGCAGATGCGGACGCCGCCGAGCACGTCCACCGTCTTCATGAAGCTGGTGAAGTCGACCTCCAGATAGTGGTCGATCTTCACGTGGGTCATGTTCTCGACGGTCCGCACGGTCAGGTTCGGGCCGCCCTCCGCGTACGCCGCGTTCAGTTTGAGGGGGTGGGGGCCGTGCCGTCTGCCGGTGACCGCGTCGGTGTGCTCGGGCGTCTCGGCGTACGAGTCGCGCGGCAGGCTGACGATGCTGGCGTGCTCCCGGTCCTCCGAGATGTGCACGATCATGACCGTGTCGGTGCAGTGGCAGGGCGCGCCGCCCAGCCGGTACTTCCGCCGCTCCGCCTCGGTGATCTTGTCCCGGCCGTCGGTGCCGACCAGCAGCACGTTCATGCCGTTGCCGGCCTGGGGCCGGTTCTTCATGTCCTTGAAGGGGTCGACCCGGGTGATGTCCGCGTCCAGGCTGGTCACCACCGCGTGCCCGATGCCCGCCGAGGCGAGGACCACCACGGAGAGGGTGGTCACCACCCGCATGGCCCAGCGGGGCTTCCTGCGCCGCACGGGGCGTGCGAGGCGTCCGTCGGGCCGCCGGTCGGGGCGCCGTCCGGGAGACGGCCGTGGGGGGCGCTGAGGGCGGGCGGGGGAGCGGGGCGGCGTGGGCAAGGGGGACACCTCCGCGAGGCTGGACGGGGGAGGGATGCGTTCCGCGAGGCCGGCCGGGGCCGCGTTCCGCTGGCGTGGGGATCCCTGAGCACGGTAGGCCCATACGATCTGCGGCCCGGTCCTTACGCCGGGCGGCGCGCGCCGGTGTCCCCCGTTCGCGGTAACGTGACGTCCGATGAGCGAGAAGTCTGACGTGCGGTCCCCCGCCGTTTCTGTGATCATGCCCGTCCTCAACGAGGAGCGGCATTTGCGCGGGGCCGTCCAAGCGATCCTGGCGCAGCGGTACGACGGCGAGATGGAGGTCGTGATCGCCATCGGTCCCTCAACGGACCGGACGGACGAGATCGCCGCCGAACTCGTCCGAGAGGACCCGCGGGTCCACACCGTGCCGAACCCGACCGGCCGAACGCCCGCGGCCCTGAACGCCGCGATCAAGGCGTCCCGGCACCCCGTCGTCGTGCGCGTCGACGGACACGGCATGCTCTCCCCGAACTACATCGCCACCGCCGTACGGCTCCTGGAGGAGACCGGCGCGCAGAATGTCGGCGGCATCATGCACGCCGAGGGCGAGAACGACTGGGAGCACGCCGTGGCCGCCGCCATGACGTCGAAGATCGGGGTGGGCAACGCGGCCTTCCACACGGGCGGCGCCGCGGCCCCGGCCGAGACCGTGTATCTCGGGGTCTTCCGGCGCGAGGCCCTGGAGCAGCAGGGCGGCTACAACGAGGAGTTCATCCGTGCCCAGGACTGGGAGCTGAACTTCCGGATCCGGGAGGCGGGCGGCCTCATCTGGTTCTCGCCCGAGCTGAAGGTGTCCTACCGGCCGCGGCCGTCCGTGAAGGCGCTCGCCAAGCAGTACAAGGACTACGGCCGCTGGCGGCATGTCGTCGCCCGCTACCACGAGGGCTCCATCAACCTGCGCTACCTCGCCCCGCCGACCGCCGTCTGCGCGATCGTGGCGGGCGTGATCGTCGGCGCGGCGCTGACCCCGTGGGGCTTCGTCGTCCCGGCCGGCTATCTCGCGGCCATCGGGCTGGGCTCGCTGCCCGCCGGCAAGGGGCTGCCGCCGAAGGCCCGACTCCAGATCCCCGTGGCCCTCGCGACGATGCACATGTCGTGGGGCTGGGGCTTCCTGACGAGCCCCAAGTCCCTGGCGAAGAAGGTAGTCGCGTCGCGTCGGCCGGCGGTCGTCGCCGGGACCCGCTGAGGCGACATCAGGGAAGGGCCTCCTGGACAGCTTGAGCCGCCTGTGCGCACGCCCGAGCTGTCGAGGAGGCCCTGATCCTTTGGCGCGCCGCCCGGCAGCCGGAGCTCGTCAGCCGCAGTGGACGCCGTAATCGATCTGGATGTAGCTCGCGTTGCCCGCGGAACCGCCGTAGTCGATACAGGAATGGGCGGCGTACACGTAGACCGGGCCCGCGTAGGAGCTGTAGGTGCCGGCGTCCATCTCGCTGGCCTTCCACACGGTGTCGGTCCGGTGGATCCGCAGCCGGGCGTCCAGATACGTCGACGTGCCCGGGTGGTCGTTGACGGTGACGACGCAGTTGTAGCCGGTGGCGCTGCTGTACGTGATGAAGGCCTTGCCGTCGCCGACGTCCTTGGAGCCGATCACGCTGTAACCGGACCCGCAGGCGCCGTTGTAGGAAGCTGCGGCCTCGGCGCTGCCGGTGGCGGCGATCATCCCCGCGGCGGTCAGGCCGAGGACGGCTGTCGCGGAGCCAAGTCGCTTGCCCACATTCATTGTTGAACCTCCATCAGTTTTCTGCAGAACGAAGATGATCATTCCGAAGGGGTGTCGGGCAGGCAACCTGGGCCGGCGTGACCTGTATCACCGCGAACGCCGCAGGGGCCTGCCGCTCGGGCGGCAGGCCCCTCAACCGTCGTACTCAGCAGCGCGGTTCGCCCACTACCACTGGTAGGGCTTGTACACGGGCATGCATTGACTCTTGTCCGCGCCGTTGATGGCGTCAGCGTTGGTCGGCAGGTCTCCGGCCTTCGGCTTCGACTTCTTCGGATAGGTCGTGCCGGTACGCCAGTCGGCGCCGACGAGGACGGTGACGCCCGATACATCGGTCGACTGCTTCACCGAGCTCATGGGGATCCCCAGTGCCTTCGCCACGGCCTGCGCGTCACCCTCCAGATCCGCACTCGGGTACTGCACGATCGTCCCGTTCTCGGACAGCGTTCCCGTGGTGTCGAACGACGCCCTGCTGAAGCCCTTCTGGGTGAGCACCTGGCTGATCGCTTGTGCCCGGCCGCCCACCGCGGCCTCGGTGGAGGTCTGAGTGGCGTTGCGCACCAGCACCCCCAGCCGGCTCGCGTCGACCGAAGGAGCCTTGGTCGCCTCGGCCTTGTCCGAGGCGTCCTCCGTCTCCGATGACTTGCCGTGCTTGTCGAACGGCACGTCGTCGCGGAGTATCTGCCACATCTTCTCGGCGTTGGCGCCGTCCGGTATGACGTGTGCCTTGGGGTTCAGAGGGTCCTCGGCCCACGGCATCGTCGTCTGGGTGATGCGGTTCGCCGGCACCGACTTCAGCTGCATGGCGAGGTCGTACAGCTGCTTGACCGTGCTGATCTCCTCGGAGACCTTGAGCGACTTCGTGGCCGCCTCGGCCAGGCCCGTGAGCCGACCGGTGTCGGTGAAGACGTTCTGCTGCTTCAGCGTGCGGATCATCGAGTTCAGGTACATGTGCTGGGCCCTCGCTCGCAGCGGGTCACTGCCCCAGGCATGCCGCGTCCGCAGCCACTGCAGAGCCTGGTTGTGCTTGACCTTCCACGTGCCGGCCTTCAGCTTCAGGCCCGAGCCGCCCGATACGCCGGGCAGCGGGCGGTCCCACACGTTCTGCTTCACGCAGACGTCGACACCGCCGATGGCGTCCGCCATCCTCACCACGCCCGCGAAGTCGATCGTCATCCAGTGATCGATGTAGACCCCGGTCAGGTTCTGCCAGGTGGCCAGCGTGCAGCCCGCCCCACCGCGGGCCAGCGTCGTGTTGATGATGTCGTTGGTCGCCGGGTACGTCTTGCCGGTATCGGGATCCGTGCACTTCGGGATGTCGACCCGGGTGTCCCGCGGAATGCTCACCATGGCGGCGCTCTCGCGGTCCGCGGACAGATGGATGAGCATCTGCACGTCGGCCAGCGGCGGGTTGCCGACGTTGTCCTTGCTGCCGCCGAGCTTCACGTTCTCGGCCGAGTTGCGGCTGTCGGAGCCGAGCAGGAGGATGTTCAGCGGCGTCTGCCCGGCAGCGTTCGGCGCGGTCTTCCTCGCCTTGGAGTCGCCGCTGCTGCGCTGGCCCTTCTGGATGTTGCTGTTCAGATGCCGGTAGTAGAGATAGCCGGCGCCGGCGGTGCCGAGTATCAGGAGCGCCAGCACCATCGCCGACCAGCGCAGTATTCGACGTCTGCGACGGGGTCGGCCTTTCCCGCGCCGCTGTCTGCCGTCGCCCCCGCCGTGCCTGCCCCGCCCCTTCGGAGCGAGCGGCATGGTGTCGTCGGCCGGACGGACGTCGTCACCGTCGGTGCCGGGGCGGGCGCTGCCGTTGTCCGCCGTGCTGCCGTCGTCCGCCGTACGAACGGGCTCGCCGTCCTCCCCGTACATGCTGTCGTCCCAGCCCAGTTCACCCGCCCGCGGTTCGCGCGGCCGTGCTCCCTCCCCACGCACACTGCTTTGCGCCATCTCCCCAGCCCCTCCCCACCCTGCGCCTGACAAACGGGTCCGTCGTACGTCCGGCCGGACGTTTTCACGCCCGGCCGTTCGCTTCTCGCGTCCTGTAGGACGCTCGACGGACCCGTCAGGTCATCACTTGGCGCACACCGATTTGTCCGCCGTGGACTTGTCCACGTCGGGCGCCTTCGTCGGAGTGGTCAGTGACACTCCGGCGCCCTTGAAGTCCTTGCCCAGGGTCAGCACGATCGCGGGCAGCCCCTGTGAGTTCTTCTCGCTCTCGCCGGGCTTCATCGCCGAAGCGGGCAACCCCATCAGATCCGCCAGTTTGCGTGCCTGGTCGGCCTGGTCGGGAGAGTACTCCAGCGTCGTCTTGCCGAGGGTTTCGTCAGCGTTTCCGAGCTGGGTGGACTTGAGCACGCCCTCATCATTCTGCAGCCAGTTAAGAGTCTCCTGTGCGGAGCCCGCGACGGCGCCGCCGTTGTAGATGTCGACGCGGATGTCGGACGCTGCGGAACGGGAGCCCTTGAGGCGGGCGGCCACCGCGGCCTTCTCCTTCTTCGCCTTCTGCTTCACGGCGGTGAAGGAGACGTCGTTCTTGATGGCGTCGAAGACGGCGGGTGCCGACGACTGGTCGACCACGACCGTCGCGTGGACCACCTCCGCCGGGTTGTCCCGCACCGGCACCGTGGTGAAGGTGATGTTCTTCGTCGGCACCTTCTTCAGCTCCATGGCCATGTCCTTGAGCGTGCCGACCTTGCCGATGCCGGTGTCCACGGTCAGTGCCTTGGTGGCCGCCTCGGCCAGCTTGTACAGCTTGCCGGGGCTGGTGAGGGTGTTGCCCGAACTCATCTTGCGCATCAGGGAGCCCAGGAACTGCTGCTGCACCTTGATGCGGTCGAGGTCGCCCTGGTTGCCGAAGCTGTGCCGGGTGCGCACGAACGCGAGGGCCTGCTCGCCCTCGATGGTGTGCTCGCCGGCGGAGAGCTTGAGGTGCGAGTCGGGGTCGTTGACGTCCTTGGCGACGCAGACCTCGACACCGTCCACCGCGCTGGTCAGTGTCTTCACGGCGTTGAAGTCGGCCATCATGAAGTGGTCGACCGTGATGCCGGTGACCGCCTTGACCGTGTCCATCGTGCAGCCGGGGTTCCGGCCCGCCTGGCCGAGGCTCGTGTTGAAGCGGACGTTGTCCGTACCGTTGATGGTTTTCTCGGAGCCGTCCTCCTGCTTCGCCTTGCAGTCGGGGACGTCGACGATGAGGTCGCGCGGAATGCTCATCGCGGTCGCGTTCGTCCGGTCCTTCGAGACGTGCAGCAGGATGTTCGTGTCGGCGTGCCCGACGCTGTTCTTGTCGCCGTAGCCCTCGTTGCCCGCACCGGTGCGCTTGTCGGTGCCGATGATGAGGATGTTGAAGGCCTCGTCCTTGCTGAAGCCGTCCTTGGCCGAATCGCCGACGTCCTCTGTCTGGACGTTGCCCTCAAGGTGTTTGAGATAGGCGTAGGCGGCGCCGGACACGGCCACCAGCACCAGCGCCATGGTGCCGCCGGTCCAGAGCACTATCTTCTTCGCCTTCGACTTCTTGGGCGGCCTGGTACGCCCGCGCCGCCGCCCCGGAAGGGGCTCCGGCGGTTCGCCGCGGCGTCTGCGCGGCCCTGGCACATCGGGTCCGGGCGCGTCACTGTCCCGCCCCGGTGCGTTACGGTCCCGGCCCGGTGTCGCGCGATCCCTGGCGGGCGCGGTTCGGGTGCGTGCCGCTGCGGAGGGTGTACCCCTCCGCGGTCGCGGCACTCCCGACTGCGCTCCGGAAGGGGTCAGTCGCAGTTCGTATTCACCGGTGTTCGGGTTGAGCACCCACTGGTCTGCGGGATCGATGTTGTCCGCCCGCCCACGGCCTTGCGCGTCCACGGTTGTCTGAATCCTCCGTCGGGGCCACGCGGCGCCTTTCCCCCTCAAAAGGCGCTCGGGTCTCGGTCAAACAGTGCGCGGCCGCCAGGACGAACCTCGTGGCCGGGTGCACCGGATCGCTCACACTATCCGCCCAGTTCAGCGTCGAGCGACGACCGTGACAAATTCAACGTCCCTACAACTGGGCAATCCGCCCCATTTCTCGGAGACTTCTTAGCTCAGCTGTTCCCCACCTTGGCGCGCGCTTTACCCGCAGGCGTCCTCGGCCGCCGTGTTACCCCGGAAAGTCGGTGCCGGATCGGGTGTCCCGGCGAGTACGACAGGCCCTATTGCCCTCGACTTTCCGTTGCCGGACGACTCCTCTTCGTAACCATGGGGGGAGTTCCCGTACGGGCTTGCGGAAAGCGCCGATTGACCCTGGGCGAGCTTCTGGGGCGGTTCCTTCACGACCGCCACCGGCTTGTCGGCGCGCAGCCGCGCGAAGAGCCGGGCCGCCTCGGGCTCCACGAGCTGGTCGCGGTTGGCGTTGAGGACATAGGACGTCCGCGGCACGGTCAGGAACTGCACGCTTTCGGTGGGTATGTCGCGCATGCCGCGCGCCAGGTCGTACAGGCCGCGCAGGCTCGCGAGCCCCGGGTCGGTGGTCAGCGACGACGTGGCCGCGTCCAGCACCGGATACAGCTTCGCCGGGTTGAGCAGGACATCGTTGCTGCGCACCTTGTTGACGAGCGCGCCGAGGAACCGCTGCTGCCGGTCCATGCGGTCGGTGTCGCTGCCGTCGCCGATGCTCTTGCGCGCGCGGACATAGCCGAGGGCCTGCTCGCCGTTGAGCACGACCTTGCCCGCGGGCAGCCGCAGCTTCGCCGCCTTGTCGTCGATCGGCTCGCTCAGGCACACCTCGACACCGTCCACGGCGTCGACCATGTCCTTGAAGCCGTGGAAGTCCACCACCATGTGGTGGTCGACGCGGATGTTCGTGAGCTTCTCGACGGTACGGATCGTGCAGGCCGAACCGCCCACCTGGAAGGCGTAGTTGAACATCGCGAACATGGGCTCGGTGCGGGTGCCGCCGGGGCGCCGGCAGCTCGGCACGTCCACCATCAGGTCGCGGGGCAGTGACATGGCGGTCGCGCTCCGCCGGTTCGCGGAGAGGTGCAGCAGGATCGTGGTGTCGGACCGCTCGGTCCCGGAGTCCCGTCCGTACTTCTTGTTCCCGGCCCCCGAGCGCGAGTCCGATCCGATCAGCAGGATGTTCTGCGCGTCGCGCACCAGCGCGGTGGGCCGTTCCTTCTCGTACCGGGCGAGCTCGGCGGCCGCGTCGTTGTCGGCCGTGATGTTCCCGTTCAGCTTCTCGTACGCGGCCCAGCCGACGCCGGCGGCGCCGAGGACCACCACGGCCACCCCGGTCGCCGTGTAGCGCAGCCAGCGGCGCCGCCTGCGTATGACCCCGGCCCCGGTGGGCGACGCTCCCTGTCCCGGCCCTTCCCGGCGCCCGGAGGACGGGCCTGCGGTGTCGGTCACGTCGGAACCACCACCCCTCCTGGCGTACGAGCGTGTCTGGCTGCTCCTACGACCATGTCCCGAAGTGGCTGGTGAGGGGGGCCGGTGATGGGCCGAACGGGGGACGCGCCGACCCGCGGAGCAGGCCCCGCGCGAGCCACCCGCACGGCCAGGCGCCTGCCCGCACGGGCCGTACGGCCCCTTCCCGCCCGTCCGGCGCGCGGCCGGGCGGTGTCCGGCTAGCGGGCCGTCGCCGTCACTCGCTCGCTCTCGATCCGCTGGGCGACCGAGTCGTCCCCCAGCCGGTCGAGGTGGCGGCACAGCACCACCGAGGCGCCGGTGGCGAGCGGCGCGTACAGGCCGGAGGACAGGCCTTCCCATGTGTCGTACGAGAGCGCCGACAGGATGCGGGACCCCGGGCCCGTCAGATCCAGCCCGGGAGCGTCGGCACGGGCCTGCTCCACGACCTCCGCGCCCGTATAGGCGGCCCCGGCGACGACCAGCGCCCGCTCCTCCGGATCGACGGGCGCGTACGGCGCGAACCGGTCGCCCTGGCTCGGCACCTCCACGGCGTAGTCCGCGTACCCCGCGGGCGGTGTCGGGAAGCGGCGGCCGAGCGGCGCGAGCGAGAGGGCGACGCGCTCACCGGAACAGGCGAGCCCGGCCTCGAACTGTCCGGGGCCCGCGACGACGTGGTCCGCGGCGGCCGGGTCGCCCCCGACATCCGCGACGACGCCCACCGAGGAGCAGGCGAGCAGCCACACCGCCGTCTGCCAGTGCGCGGGCAGCAGCAGCGCGACCCGCTCGCCGGGCTCGGCGGACAGCTCGCCCTGGAGCAGGTTGGCGGTCTTGGCCACCCAATTGGCGAAGGTGGCCACGGACAATTCGACACGTTCGCCCGTCGCGTCGTCGTAGAAGGTCACCAAGGGGCGCGCCGGGTCCGCGGAGAGTGCGGATCGCAGCAGGTCGGCGGGGGTGCGGTCGGTGGCATTCACGCGGGCAAGCGTACGCGGGGCCGCCGGGCGGCGCGGACCGCGCGGGCCACCGGTTCGGCCGAGCCTCTCCGACTGCCCGTCAATTCCGCGATGGACAGATATATATGACTATGTCCAGGATCAGGAGCATGCGTGGATTCCTTGCTTCCTCGATCGGCGTCACCTGTGCGGCGGCTCTCGCCCTTCCGCTCGCCCTGCCCGCCCCGGCACAGGCCGGGCCGTCGGCGGCGACCTCCGAGATTGCCGTCCCCGGCAGCACCCAGTCCCTGCCACTCGTCCCGCTCACCGGTGAACGGGCCCTCGGCCCAGCCGCCCCCGAACAGGGCCTCGCCCGCCGGGACGTACGGCCGTTCTCCCTGGTCGGCGTCGTCTGGGACGACCCGAACAGTGAGTTGAACGGCCGTGTCCAGGTCCGTACCCGGGCGGCCGGCAGCGGCCACTGGTCGGGCTGGCAGGACGTCGAGACCCATAACCACGAACACGCCGCCGACCCGGACACCGCCGAGGGCGCGTCGCACCGGGTGCACGGCTCCACCGCCCCGCTGTGGGTGGGCGACTCGGACGGCGTCGAAGTCCGCGTCGACGCGGAGCGCGTGACGCGGGAGATCGCGGAGAGTCCGCAGGAGGGCGCGCGGGACAGCCCGTGGGAGGACCGCGCGACCACCCTGGCGGACTCCCCGCTCCCCAGGGGCCTGCGCCTCGAACTGGTCGATCCCGACGGGGATCCCCCGGACGCGGACGCGCCCGGGGCCGGACGGGAGGGGGGCGCTCCATCGGACGCGCGCGCGGGGAGCGGACGCGCGGGCGCGTCGGACGGGGCAGGGGGCGCGGGCGCCACCGAGATCGCCGCGCTCACCCAGGAGGAGACGGAGCGCGAATACCTCCCCGAGGCCGCCTACGAGCAGCGCGCGCAGCCGTTCATCGGCCCGCGTCCCCGCATCGTCACGCGCCGCGGCTGGGGTGCGAACGAGAACCTGCGTGAGCGCGGCTTCGTCTACACGAAGAAGGTCAAGGCGGCCTTCGTGCACCACACGGCGTCGGGCAACAAGTACAGCTGCTCGCAGGTGCCTTCGCTCATCCGCAGTATCTACCGCTACCACGTGGTGAGCAGCGGCTGGCGCGACATCGGCTACAACTTCCTCGTCGACAAGTGCGGAAACATCTACGAAGGCAGGGCCGGGGGCGTCGCGAAGGCCGTCAAGGGCGCCCACACCCTCGGCTTCAACACGAACAGCATGGGGATCGCCGTCCTCGGCAACTTCGCCGGCACGAAGCCGCCCGACGCCGCGCTCAAGGCCATCGCGCGGCTCACGGCATGGAAGCTCGGTCTCTACGGTGCCAATCCGCGTGGCAAGACATACCTGACGTCGGCCGGTGGCAATCTCTACCGAAAGGGAAAGAACGTACGACTGAACGTGATCTCCGGCCATCGGGACGGCTTCGCCACGGAGTGCCCCGGACGGCTCCTCTACGGCAAGCTCGGCTCGGCCAGGAAGACGGCGGCCCGCTACCAGGGCCGGTAGGCAGGACCCGGAACCGGCAAGGCCGACACGGCTCGGCCGGGCCGGAACCGGCAGAGATCACCTGAAGTCACGACAGAGGCCCGTCGAAGGACACCGCACGGCCATCGAAGGCGCCATCGAACGGTCTGCATACACTGGCCGGCCGAAAGAAAGTTCGGCCGGTCCCGGCAGGAAGCAGAGACGACAGGTGACAGAAGCGATCCTCCTGGTCGGCGGCAGAGGCACCCGTCTGCGCCCCCTCACGGTGCACACGCCCAAGCCGATGGTTCCGGCGGCCGGGGTCCCCTTCCTCACGCACCAGCTGGCGCGGGCGCGCGCGGCGGGCGTCGAGCACATCGTGCTGGCGACGTCCTACCTCGCCGAGGTCTTCGAGCCGTACTTCGGTGACGGCTCCTCACTGGGCCTCCACCTCGAGTACGTCACCGAGGAGGAGCCGCTCGGCACGGGCGGCGCCATCCGCAACGTCGCGTCCCGGCTGCACTCGGGCCCCGACGACCCGGTCCTGATCTTCAACGGCGACATCCTCACCGGCCTGGACATCCCGGCCCTGGTGGCGACCCACGAGACGACGGGCGCGGACGTCTCCCTCCACCTCACCCGGGTGGAGGACCCCCGTGCGTTCGGGCTGGTGCCCACCGACTCCACCGGGCGCGTCACGGCCTTCCTCGAAAAGCCGCAGACCCCCGAGGAGATCGTCACCGACCAGATCAACGCGGGGGCCTACGTCTTCCGCCGCTCGGTCATCGACACGATCCCCGCCGGCCGCCCGGTCTCGGTCGAGCGCGAGACCTTCCCGGACCTCCTGGCCACCGGCGCCCACCTCCAGGGCATGGTGGACTCCACCTACTGGCTGGACCTGGGCACCCCGCAGGCCTTCGTCCGCGGCTCCGCCGACCTCGTCCTCGGCCGCGCCCCGTCCCCGGCCGTTCCCGGCCGCTGCGGCGACCGCCTGGTCCTGCCCACGGCGACGGTGGCGCCCGACGCCAAGCTCACCGGCGGCACGGTGGTCGGCGAGGGCGCCCGCATCGGCGAGGGTGCCCGGATCACCGGCAGCACCGTCCTCGCCGGAGCCGTCGTCGAACCCGGCGCGGTCGTCACCGACTCCTTCGTCGGCGTCGGCGCCCGGATCGGCGAGCGCACGATCCTCACCGGCGCGGTCATCGGCGACGGCGCGGTCGTCGGCCCCGACAACGAACTCCGCGAGGGAGTCCGCGTCTGGTGCGACGCCCGCATCCCGGGCGGCACGGTGCGCTTCTCGTCGGACCAGTAGAAGCCCCACCCTGAAACCCCGGAGGGCAGATCCCAGCCCCTCCGGCGTTTGAGGAGCGAGGTCTGGGGCGGAGCCCCAGGTACGGGACGGGCAGGGGCGGAGGGGGCGAAACTCCGCCCGGTCCGGGGGACGACGGAGGTGGCCGAGGCCGGCAGGACGGCGGAGGTGGCGGAGGGCGGCGGAGGCCAGGGCCGCCTACAGTCGCCCGATGTCTCCGCGAGGCATCTTCGGCGTACGCCGCGGCGGCGTACGCCCGGCCAGCAGAATCAGCCGGGCGGCCCGATGCCGCTGCCCGGTATAGGGCTCCAGCAGCTCCAGCATGGCGGAGTCGTCCGCGTCCCGGTCCCCCGCCAGCGCGTACCCGACGATCCCCGGCAGATGAAGATCCCCCACGGTCACGGCATCCGCCGCACCATGACTGCGCTGCACGACTTCCGCGGACGTCCACGGCCCGATCCCGGACACCAGCTCCAGCCGCTCCTGCGCCCGCACGGGATCGAGCCCCACGGCCTCCTCCAGCCGCGCGGCGACCCGTACGGCCCGCAGAATCGTGGAGGCCCGCTTGTCGTCGACCCCGGCCCGGTGCCACTCCCAGGACGGGATCAGGGCCCACGTCCGCGGCGCCGGCATGACGTACATCCGCTCGGGCGCGGGCCCCGGCGCAGGCTCCCCGAACTTCCGGACGAGCAACCGCCACGCGCGGTACGCCTCGTCGGTGGTGACCTTCTGCTCGAGGACGGACGGGATCAGCGACTCCATCACCAGCCCGGTCCGCAGCAGCCGCAGGCCGGGCCGCCGATGCCGGGCGAGCGCGACGAGCCGGTGCCGTGGCTCGAAGGCGTCGGGATCGTCCGCGGCGCCGAGCAGTTCGGGGAGCCGGTCGAGCATCCACTCGGCTCCCGGCCCCCAGGCCTCGCCCCGGACCACCCCGCCGCGCAGCGCGACCCGAAGTGTCCCGGGCCCGGCGGGCGTACGGCTGACCCGCCACACGGAGCCGTCGGGTGTCGTCCTGAACGTCGGATCACCCGGTCCGCGCCGCAGCGGCCCGAGCACGAGCCCCAGATCGAGCGGCCCTTCGGGCGTCCAGGCACGGGCGCGTCCGGGCTCGGCCGTCTGACGGGGCACTCCGCCCGGAACGCCGCCGGGCGCCCCTCCGGGCACCACGACATGCCCGCCGCGCACGGTCGTACGCGTCGGCCGGGGAGCGAAACGTCCAGCCACGAATGAGGTCCTAGAGGTACTCGGGGTGCCCTACGAGAGTAGGCGCTCCGCCCCCGCCGACGGCATCGAACGGCTCGGCCGACCGCCCCGGGACGAGCCACGCCGCTCGGTACCGGACGGAGCGGCGCCTCAACCGGTCAGCGCACCTCGATGAAGGCGGCGGCGTCCCGCTCCGGCCTGGCCCTGGGCTCCTCCGCCGCGTGCCCGACGGCCACGGCCCCCATCGGGTCCCAGCCCTCCGGCAGCTCCAGCACCTCGCGCACGACCTCCCGGCAGAACATCGTCGACGACACCCACGCGGACCCGAGCCGCTCCCCGGCCAGCGCGACCAGGAAGTTCTGCACGCCCGCCCCGGTGGCGACCACGAACATCTCGCGCTCGGCGCCGTCCCGCCGTGCGTCGCCGTAGGTGTGCGACCCGTCCATCACCAGACAGGGCACCACGAGATACGGCGCCTTGCGCAACACGTCACCCCGGCGGACCCGCTTGGCGATGGACTCCTCGCTCTTCCCGTCACCCCGCAGATCCGCGATCCACGCGTCCCGCATGGCGTCGAGCAGCCGCGTCCGCGACTCCTCGGACTCCAGGAGCACGAACCGCCAGGGCGTGGTGTGGTGCGGCGCCGGAGCGGTCACCGCCGCGGCGACCGCACGGCGTACGGCACCAGGGTCGACGGGCTCATCGGTGAAGGCCCGTACGGTACGCCGCTGGGTCACCGCCTCCCGTACGGCCTCCGAGGTGCCCAGCCGGAACATGTCGTCGCGCGCGTCCCGCACCAGCGCCCGCGCGCCGTCGCCGTCGCCCTCGGTCACCAGGTGCGCGAGCCCGCGCACGACGGCGACGGGCAGCCCGGAGGCCTTGCCCTTGACCAGGTCACCGGCGGCGGCGAGCTCGTCGGCCGTGGCGACGACGGTCGCGCCGAGCGGATTGCCGTGCGCGTCGGTGCCGCCGCGCAGATCGTCCAGCACATGGACGCCCGCGGCGCCGATGGCGACATCGGTGAGCCCGGTGCGCCAGGGCCGCCCGAACGTGTCCGTGATCACGACGCCGACGTCGACCCCGAGGGTGTCCCGCAGCCCCTCGCGGATCGCGCGCGCGGAGGCGTCGGGGTCCTCGGGCAGCAACAGCACGGTCCCGGCAGGGGTGTTGGAGGCGTCGACCCCGGCGGCGGCCATCACCAGACCCTGCCGGTTCTCGACGATGCGCAGCGGGCCGCGCCGTGCCACGACCCGCACGGTCTCGGCGTCGATGGCGGCCTCGCGGTCGGCGGCCTCGACGATCCGGCCCTCCGCCTTCGACACGATCTTGGAGGTGACGAGGAGCACGTCCCCGTCGACGAGCCCGGGCTCGGCCGCGGCGATGAGCTTCGCCAGGTCGTCCCCCGGGCGGACCTCGGGCAGCCCGTCCAGCGCCCGGACCCGGTAGCCCGCGCCTGCGTGCCGCTCCGGGCGCGCCCCGTCGGAGGGCGTCGCGGTGTCCACGGTGTCCCTGTTCGCGCTGTCCCTGTTCACGCTGTCCGTACCTCCTCCGCCAGCGTCAGCGCCTCACGCGCCATCTGCGCCGTCGCGTCGAGGTCGGACATCATCAGCGGTACGGCCCGGCACCGGATGCCGGCGGCCTCGACGCGCTCCACGCAGGAGGCGTCCACCGTGTCGACGAGCCAGCCGTCGAGGAGACCCGAGCCGTAGTGCTCGGCGACCGCGGCGGCGGTGGACTCGACGCCCACGGCGGCGAGCACCTTGTCGGCCATGCCGCGCACCGGCGCGTCGCCGACGATGGGGGAGAGGCCGACGACGGGCACGCCCGCCTCGGCGATGGCCTCACGGATGCCGGGCACGGCGAGGATGGTGCCGACGGAGACGACGGGGTTGGACGGCGGGAAGAGGATGACGTCCGCCTCGGCGATGGCTTCGAGCACGCCCGGAGCGGGCTTCGCCTGCTCGGCGCCGACCGGGACGATCGCCTCGGCGGGCACGGAGGCCCGCAGCCGCACCCAGTACTCCTGGAAGTGGATCGCCTTGCGCTCGCCCGCGGCCCCGGCCGGGTCGCCTTCCGGCAGCGTGACGGCGACATGGGTCTCGACGCGGTCGTCGGACATGGGGATGAGACGCACGCCCGGCTTCCACCGGTCGCACAGGGCTTCGGTGACGGCGCTGAGCGGATAGCCCGCGCCCAGCATCTGCGTCCGCACGATGTGCGTCGCGAAGTCGCGGTCGCCGAGCCCGAACCACTCGGGTCCGACCCCGTACGCCGCGAGCTCCTCCTTCAGACGGAAGGTCTCGTCGGCCCGCCCCCAGCCCTGCTCCTCGTTGATACCGCCGCCGAGCGTGTACATCACCGTGTCGAGGTCCGGGCAGACCTTCAGCCCGAAGAGGTGGATGTCGTCGCCGGTGTTGCCGATGACCGTGATGTCCGCGTCCGGCACGGCCCGCTGGAGACCACGCAGGAACCGTGCACCACCGATACCGCCTGCCAGAACCACAATGCGCATGGGGATCAGTCTCGCAGGCGGGTACGACAACGCGTCAGCCGGTTGCGGGACCTCCGGGACGGCGGGCCCGCGCTCCGGCGCGAAGGTGTCACACGGTTTCGGCCACCGCGCAACGCGCCGCGTGCATCGGCATCTCGGTGAGACCCGGGTAGTAGACGTGCAGACTGACGGCCGGTTCGAGCGAGTCGTTGACGACTTCGTGGACGTAGCCGGGCGCGAACACGCGCTCCGCGCCGGAGCCCAGGGCGCGCGTGCCGCGCTCGGTGTGTTCGGTCAGTGCGCCGTCGAGGACGGTCAGCACGCCGGAGGAGCCGCCGTGGTCGTGCAGCCCGCTGCCCTGTCCGGGAACCCAGGACAGGAGCCACACCTCATAGCCGGGCCCCGTGCGCAGCCGGTGGTACCAGCGCGAGGTGGCGTCGTACCGGACGAGGTGCTCCCACTGGGAACGGTCGGCGGCGATGGAGCGCGCCAGGCCGACGAACTCGGCCACGGTGGTGGGGTGTTCGCGCGGCGGCTGGAGCAGGTGCGGGACTTCGAGGATGTCGCCGGCGATCTGGAGGTCGCTGTCGCTGTTCATGGATGCGGTGGTTCCTCGGCGGGAGAGTGCTGGGGTGTCGCTGGCCATTTCCGCCCGGGTCAGGAGCGGGGATTCCGTCCGGGTCACGGGCGGGGAGAGGAGCCCTGGTGCGGGCGGTCGCCCCGGTGCGGGGCGGGGATTCGCCTCAGTGGCGGCGAGGCAGCCGGAGCGCGGTGAGGCTCAACAGCTGGAACAGCAACAACAGCTACAGCGAACGTGGGCAGCACCGTGGGACCCGGCGGTGCGGGTCGAGGTGAGTGCCAAGTTCACGAGCATGCCCACAAGGACACCGGTTCATACCCGCACTGTCAACTTCATGTCCGCTATGTGGGAGATGTTTCACCTCATCCGGTTCACCTGGCAGGCGAAAGGTTTGTTCAGGAGCCTCCCCGGACACATGGCGCACAACCGGGTGAACAAACCTCGCCGCGGCCCCGTGATCCAAATGTGATCAGATTCGCTTCGGGGTCCGCGTCGGAACGAGATCGAACTCCTGGACGTCCTCCCCTGCGAGGGGGCGGGCGTCTGACCTGGACCTCTTGGGCTGTCAGGGTTTATGACGATTTGAACACTTTCCGCATAGCCTTGGTTCCGCAGAGTGAATAAGGGGCCCAATAGCAGATCTCGGCTTGACTGGCCCGGATCGGCACACTTGTAATTTCACTCGTGTCGTTCAGCCGAAATCGGTAACGGCAGCATCACGGGGACGCGAAAGACAGACGAGGGGCGCACATGACCGAGCTGGTGCAGCAACTGCTGGTCGACGACGCGGACGAGGAACTCGGCTGGCAGGAGCGCGCGCTGTGCGCCCAGACCGACCCCGAGTCCTTCTTTCCCGAGAAGGGCGGCTCCACCCGCGAGGCCAAGAAGGTCTGCCTCGCCTGTGAGGTCCGCTCCGAGTGCCTCGAATACGCGCTCGCCAACGACGAGCGGTTCGGCATCTGGGGTGGTCTGTCCGAGCGGGAGCGGCGTCGTCTCAAGAAGGCCGCTGTCTGAAATCAGCCGCACAGGAAAACGGACGCGGAACACTCGTCCACACACGTGGGTGCCGCCGAACAAACGGCACACACACTTACGTAACGAACGGCCCGTCGCATGTGGGTTATCCACAGGCGGCGGGCCGCCGTCTTGCCCAGCCGTTAGTGTGGGCCCTCGTCCGAGACGTCCCGCTGTCCCCGCCGGACACAGACGTCCACCGCAGTCCATCGAACCGGGGCCCGTACCTCGATGTCCGTGCACAGCCATTCGGCAGCCCGTCACGACGCCGCTGCCGCCCCTGAGTTCCCGCGCCACGTGGTGACCGCGGTGCTCGTCTCCCATGACGGCGCCCGCTGGCTGCCCGAGGCGCTCGCCGGGCTGCTCGGCCAGGAACGCCCCGTGCAGAACGCGGTGGCCGCCGACACCGGCAGCGCGGACGACTCCGCCGAGCTGCTCACCGAAGCGCTCGGCGCCGACCACGTGCTGCACCTGGCACGGCGCACCGGCTTCGGCCAGGCCGTCGAGGAGGTGTCCCGCACCGCCGGTGTGCTGACCCCCGACGACCTGCCGTACCTCAAGCGTCCGAGCGGCTGGGACCCCGTGACGCGCAGCTGGCGCGACGACGCCTACGACATGCCGGACCTCCCGCACGGCGAGCCCGAGCAGTGGCTCTGGCTGCTGCACGACGACAGCGCCCCGGAACCCGACGCCCTGGCACACCTGCTGAGGGTCGTGGAGAACGAGCGGGAGCTCGGCCACGACGTGGCCGTCGTCGGCCCCAAGCTCCGCGGCTGGTACGACCGCAGGCAGCTGCTGGAGGTCGGCGTCACCATCGCCAACTCGGGCCGCCGCTGGACCGGCCTGGACCGCCGCGAGCAGGACCAGGGCCAGCACGACCACGTCCACCCCGTCCTGTCCGTGTCCACCGCCGGAATGCTGATCCGGCGCGACGTCTTCGAGGAGCTCGGCGGCTTCGACCGCCGACTGCCCCTGATGCGTGACGACGTCGACCTGTGCTGGCGCGCCCAGGCCGCCGGCCACCGTGTCCTCGTCGCCCCGGAAGCCGTCGTACGGCACGCCGAGGCGGCCTCCCGCGAGCGCCGCACCGTCGACTGCGTGGGCCGCACCTCCGCGTCCCCGCACAAGGTCGACAAAGCGGGCGCCGTCTACACCCTCCTTGTCAACGCCCGCACCGCGCAGCTCCCCTGGATCCTGATCCGGCTCGTGCTCGGCACCCTGCTGCGCACGGTCGCCTACCTCGTGGGCAAGGTCCCCGGACAGGCGGTCGACGAGATCCGCGGCCTCCTGGGCACCCTGCTGCGCCCCGAGCGGATCATCGCCGGGCGGCGCAGGCGGGGCCGCCCGCAGGTCGACAAGGGCGAGCTGCGGGCCCTGTTCCCGCCGCCGGGCGCCACTCTGCGGGCCACCGTCGAACAGGTCGCCGGCAATCTGGTGAACCGCTCCGACGCCGAGCTCGTCACGGGCGCCGGACGGCACGGAGGCGCCGTGGAGTCCGGACCGGGCGACGACGACGGCGACTTCCTGGAGATCGAGCAGTTCGCCCGGATCAAGCGCATCGCGCGCAACCCCGGTCCGATGCTCTTCCTGGTGCTCCTGTTCGTCTCCCTCCTCGCCTGCCGCGACCTGCTCGGCGGCGGGGCCCTCGCGGGCGGCGCCCTGCTGCCCGCACCCTCCGACGCCTCCGAGCTGTGGGCGCGCTACCTCGACGGCTGGCATCCGGTCGGCGCGGGCGACACCGGGTCCGCCCCGCCCTACCTCGCGCTCCTCGCCCTGCCGGCCTCCGCGCTCCTCGGCTCCACCGGGCTCGCGGTCACCGTGCTCCTCGTGGGATCCGTGCCGCTGGCCGGCTTCGCCGCCTACTTCGCCTCGCGCCCCCTCGTCGAGTCGCGCCTGCTGCGCGCCTGGGCCTCCGTCGCGTACGCCTTCCTGCCCGCCGCCACCGGCGCGCTCGCGGGCGGCCGCATCGGTACCGCCGTCCTCGCGATCCTGCTGCCGCTCATCGCGCGCGCGGGCATCGCGGCGAGCGGTCTCGCGCACGCCTCCAAGGCGCGCGGCAGCTGGCGCGCGACCTGGGCGTACGCACTGCTGCTGACGTTCACCACGGCGTTCACGCCGATCGTGTGGCCCATCGCGCTGGTCCTCGGCATCGCGCTCCTCGTCGTACGCCGCAGGGAGATCCCCGCCTACGGGCCGCGCTTCCTGGCCCAGCTCGGCACCCCGCTGCTGGTCCTCGCCCCCTGGTCGCTGACCCTGCTGCCGTTCGGCTTCTTCAAGGAAGCCGGACTGGAGTACGGCGGCGGCGCGGCCTCCGCGCTCGACCTGCTCGGCGCCAGCCCCGGCGGCCCGGGCACCGTCAGCGGGCTGATGCTCTTCGGCGTCGTGCTCGCCGCGCTGGCCGCCCTGACGCGCACCGAGCGCCAGGCGGGGATCTGGACCGCCTGGGCCGTCGCCGTCGTGGCACTCGTCTTCGCGGTCCTGTCCAACAGCTCCACCTGGGCCGGACCCGCCACCCTCGTCTACGGCCTCGCGCTGCTGGCCGCCGCGGCCGTCGGCGCCGACGGGGCACGCGCGCGTGTGGCCGAGCAGAGCTTCGGCTGGCGCCAGCCGGTGGCCGCGCTCATCGCCTTCGCCTGCGCCGCGGGCCCGCTGCTCGTCGCCGCCGGGTGGATCATCCGTGGCGCCGACGGACCCGTGGAACGCCGCGACCCGGTACAGGTGCCCGCGTTCGTCGCCGAGGAGAGCGGCACCCGCGACCAGGCCCGCA
Organism: Streptomyces sp. NPDC060027; assembly: GCF_042737005.1. Lineage (NCBI taxonomy): Bacteria > Bacillati > Actinomycetota > Actinomycetes > Kitasatosporales > Streptomycetaceae > Streptomyces > Streptomyces sp. NPDC060027. The sequence continues at coordinate 2,710 of NZ_JBHWVI010000112.1, read as the reverse complement.
CCCTCGTCCTCGACAGCCGCTCGGCCGCCAAGGTCGGCTATGTCCTCGTCCGCGGCTCCGGCGCCCGCCTCGGCGACGCCGAACTGGCTTCGGCGAGCGGCGGGAACAAGAAGCTCGACAAGGTCGTCGCCAACCTCGTGGCGGGCTCCGGCGCCGACCAGGCCGACGAACTCGGCGGCTTCGCCGTGCGTTACGTCCTGGTCCGCAAGGGCGCGCCCCGCGAGGTGAGCCGGGTCCTGGACGCCACCCCGGGCCTGACCCGGCTGAGCCAGCAGGACAGGAGCGCCCTGTGGCGCGTCGACCAGCAGGTCGCGCGCGCCGCCATCGTCCCCGCCTCCGGTGACCCGGAGTCCATCGCCGCCGGACCGGTCGAGGTGCACACCACCGTCCCCGCCGGAGCCGACGGCCGCGTCCTGCGCCTCGCCGACACCGCCGACGCGGGATGGACGGCGACCCTCGACGGCAAGCCGCTCACCCGCACCACGGTCGACGGTTGGGCCCAGGGCTTCGAACTGCCCGCCGGCGGCGGCAGGCTGGACGTCACCTTCGACGCCCCGCTGAGCCACACCGCGTGGCTGTGGGCGCAGGGCGGACTCGCCCTCGTCCTCGTGGTGCTCGCCCTGCCCGGGCGGCGCCGGGACGTGGACGACGACCTCCCCGAAGAGGAGGCCGTGCCCGCCCAGGACGTCACGGGCGACGGCCGCCGCGCCCGCCGACTGCGCGCTCAGGCCGAGGCGGAGGCCGAGGCCGAGCAGTCGGCCGAGGACCTCGACGGCGAGTCGCCCGCGGACGAGGAGTTCCCGGCCGCCGCCGTCCCCCACCAGCAGGCGTACGGCGAATGGGACACCCCGAGCTACGCGGGCGCCGAGTACGGCACGTACGGCGAGGAGCAGTACGAGGGCCGGCAGCAGTACCCGGCGGGCACCTACGAGCAGCCGTACCAGGCGGACCCCTACCAGGGCGGTCAGTACGACCCGTACGCCTATGGAGGCACGACGGCGTACGACCAGACGTACGGCCAGGGCTACGACGCGAACGGCCAGGCCTTCGACGACCGGGGCCAGGGCTACGAAACGGGCGACCAGGGCTACGACCCGGCGTACGACCCCGCGCGGCCCCCGCACGGCACCGACAGTGAGCGCCCCGACGGGAGCCAGCAGTGAACCGCACCACCCTGTCCCTGATCGCCGGCGCGACCGCGCTCGCCGCCGTCACCGGATTCGCGACCCTCAAGACGCCGGACGCCTCCGGCGGCGACACGGCCAGGACGGCCGCGCGGCTGCCCGTGGAGCGCACCAGCCTGCTCTGCCCGCAGCCGAGCACCTCCGACATCGCCGACACCGCGTACACGTCGTTCACGCCCGTCGCGGAGGGCGCCGGCGACCGCGGCAAGGCCGAACTCCGGGCCGCCGCCGCGGAGTCGGACGGCAGCTCCGACGGCAAGAAGAGCCGCGGCAAGGCCGCCAAGCCCGTCGTCCGTCCCAAGGAGCCCGGCAAGCCCGCGACCGGCGACACCTCGGGCGCGCAGACACCCGCCCTCGTCGGCACCGCCGAGGGCAAGTTCGCGCCCGGCTGGACGGTTCAGGAGACCACGGACGTCGCCGTGGGCACCGGGCGCGGCCTGCTCGGCACCAACTGCACCGCCCCCGACACCGAGTTCTGGTTCCCGGGCGCCAGCACCGCCGAGGACCGCACCGACTATGTGCACCTGACCAACCCCGACGACTCCGCGGCCGTCGTCGACATCGATCTGTACGGCAAGGACGGCAAGCTCAAGTCCTCGGTGGCCGACGGGATCACGGTCCAGCCGCACGCCGGCGAGCCGATCCTGCTGAACACGCTGGCCGGTGACCCGCAGACCAACCTGACCGTGCACGTGACGGTCCGCAGCGGTCGCGTCGGAGCCGCCGTGCAGGCACTGGACGACAAGATCGGCGGCGACTGGCTGGCCGCCTCCACGGATCCCGCCGGAACCCTCGTCCTGCCGGGCATCCCCAAGGACGCGACCTCCGTGCGCCTGGTCGCCTTCGCACCCGGCGACACGGACGCCGACCTGAAGGTGCGCCTCGCCTCGCCCACCGGGCTGATCACCCCGGCAGGGAGCGAGACGCTGCACGTGAAGGCCGGTATGACCGCCGCGACCGACCTCGGGGACGTCACCCGCGGCGAAGCGGGCTCCCTGGTGCTCACCCCCACCGGTTCGTCCGTGCCGGTCGTCGCGGCCCTGCGGGTCGTGCGCGGCAAGGGCGACAAGCAGGAGACCGCGTTCATTCCGGCCACCGCCCCGGTCTCCGCGCGCGCGACGGCCGCCGACAACAGCGCCAAGGGCTCCACGCTCGCCGTGACCGCCCCCGGCGAGGGAGCCAAGATCAAGGTCACCGCGTCCGCGGGCTCCGAGGGCGGTTCGGCCGTGACGAAGACGTTCACCATCAGGGGCGGGACCACCCAGAACGTCGAGGCGCCCGTCCCGAGCGGCCTCAAGGGCACGTACGCCCTCACCGTCGAGCCGGTCTCCGGAGGCCCGGTCTACGCCTCCCGGATGCTCGCGTCGACACAGAACGGCGTCCCCGGGTTCACCGTCCAGACCCTCCCGGACGACCGCGGCACGGTCGCGGTACCGGAAGCGGAACAGGACCTCTCGGTGCTGCTCAAGCAGTGATCCGGCACCGGTGATCCGGCACCGGTGATCCGGCACCGGAGATCCGGCACC